>NZ_JBHRSW010000016.1:0-55288 GCF_042646125.1 Agaribacter flavus | reverse complement strand
AGTTTAAAAAAAGCAAGATCACATCCAATCAGTTTGAAATCTTGAAAGTGGGTGCGGAATGACAGTTCTGACTATTTTTATGCGGAAAGCCATCAAATTTTTGGCAAAAAAAAACCAATGTAAAGACACTGGCTTTTTACTAATACAATACTTAGGTATATGCGATTACTTTCGTAATTTTTGTATTAACCTTAATTGTGCAATGGCCTCTGATAACTCTATCGCAGCTTCGGCATAATCAAAATCAGCACCATCTGCTTGTGCTATTTTTTCTTCTGCATGTTTTTTTGCTTCCAGCGCGGCAGATTCATCAATATCATCGGCACGTAATGCGGTATCAGCTAATACGGTTATTTGGCTGGGTTGTACTTCGATAGTACCGCCTGCAACATAAAGAAATTCTTCTTCTCCATGCTCACTAACCAATCTTAGCATGCCAGGTTTGATGCCTGTCAACAAAGGCGCATGACCAGGATTGATCCCTAGCTCACCTTCGCTACCAGATACTTGAATGCTTTGTACAGAGCCCGAAAAAATCGACTCCTCTGCACTTACCACATCCAAGTGAACGGTCGTTGCCATATTAAATCTCCTGCAATCTGATACTTAGATTACTTTTTAGCCTTTTCAATTGCTTCTTCTATCGATCCAACCATATAGAACGCTTGTTCTGGCAAGTCATCGTAGTCGCCGTTGAGAATACCTTTAAAGCCAGCAATTGTATCTTTAAGCGATACATATTTACCTGGAGAGCCAGTAAAGACTTCAGCAACGAAGAAAGGCTGAGATAGAAAACGTTGTATCTTACGCGCGCGAGTCACAACCTGCTTGTCTTCATCAGATAACTCATCCATTCCCAAAATAGCAATGATATCTTTTAACTCTTTGTAACGTTGCAGTACAGACTGAACACCACGAGCAGTATCATAGTGGTCTTGACCGATGACTAGTGGATCAAGCTGACGAGACGTTGAATCAAGTGGGTCAACTGCCGGGTAAATACCAAGTGACGCAATATCACGAGATAGTACAACCGTCGCATCTAAGTGAGCGAAGGTAGTCGCAGGCGAAGGGTCAGTCAAGTCATCAGCAGGTACATATACCGCTTGAATCGACGTAATAGAACCTGTCTTAGTTGATGCGATACGCTCTTGTAGTACACCCATTTCCTCAGCTAGTGTAGGCTGGTAGCCTACCGCAGATGGCATACGACCTAGCAGCGCTGATACTTCTGTACCTGCTAGCGTATAACGATAGATATTATCTACAAAGAATAGTACATCACGACCTTCGTCACGGAATTTTTCGGCCATTGTTAGACCCGTCAGGGCAACACGCAAACGGTTACCTGGTGGCTCGTTCATCTGGCCGTATACTAGCGATACTTTATCTAGTACGTTTGACTCATTCATTTCGTGATAGAAATCATTACCTTCCCGTGTACGCTCACCCACACCAGCGAATACTGAATATCCACTGTGCTCGATAGCGATGTTACGGATAAGCTCCATCATGTTTACGGTTTTACCAACACCAGCACCACCAAACAGACCAACTTTACCACCTTTAGCGAAGGGGCATACCAAATCGATTACTTTGATACCCGTCTCGAGTAACTCAACCGTATTTGACTGATCTTCGTAACTTGGTGCTGCACGGTGAATCGACATTTTTTCTTCTTCACCAATTGGACCCGCTTCGTCGATAGGATTCCCCAATACATCCATTATACGACCCAAAGTCGCTTTACCTACTGGAACTTGTATTGCTTCACCTGTGTTATCTACCGCTATGCCGCGGCGCAAACCGTCTGTAGTACCTAGCGCAATTGAACGCACAACACCACCACCCAGCTGTTGTTGTACTTCCAAAGTTAAGCCCGCTAAGTCACCTTCGGTCACTTTAAGTGCATCGTATACACGTGGAACCTGATCTTGTGGATATTCGATATCCACAACGGCACCAATGATTTGGACGACCTTACCTTGACTCATAATTTGTCCTCTTAAACTTTAAATTCTTTACCTAAACAGCAGCCGCACCGCCAACGATTTCACTTATCTCTTGTGTAATCGCCGCTTGTCGCGCTTTGTTATAAACTAACTGCAAGTCATCAATGAGATTACCAGCGTTATCCGTTGCCGCTTTCATAGCGACCATACGCGCTGCTTGTTCTGAAGCAGCATTTTCTACTACGCCTTGATACACTTGCGATTCGATGTATCTGACCATTAACTTTTCCAAAATTTCTTTTGGATCAGGCTCATAAATGTAATCCCAGCGATGCTTTAGTCCTTCATCTTCTGATTTAGGCAAAGGCAATAGTTGACTGATTAGTGGTTCTTGCGACATGGTATTAACAAACTTGTTGTATACCAAATAAATGCGATCTAACTCGCCATTGTCGTAAGCTTGCAGCATTACTTTTACTACACCCACCACATCACTAACACTTGGTTTGTCACCTAGACCTGACTCAGCAGCAAGTACTTTGCCGCCAAACCGTCCAAAAAATCCAACAGCTTTAGAACCTAGTGCAGCAAAGCTTACTTCTACACCTTGTTCTTTATAACTACGTACTTTTTCGGCTACCGCTTTAAACTCGTTGGTGTTTAGTCCACCACACAAACCACGGTCTGTAGAAACGACAATAAAACCAACATTCTTGATTTCGCGATCTTCCAAGTATGGATGACGAAATTCAAGATTTCCGTTAGCAATATGACCAATCACTTTTAGCATGCTTTCAGCATATGGACGGCCAGAGCTCATACGCTCTTGCGCTCGCTTCATTTTTGAAGCGGCAACCATTTCCATTGCATTGGTAATTTTTTGAGTATTTTTAATACTCCCAATCTTACCTTTTATCTCTTTTCCGCTAGCCATGACACTTTCTCCGATTACTCAACAATGCGCCCTGTAAACAACTGTCACAGGGCTGATTGATTACCAAGTTTGGGTTGCTTTGAACGAATCAAATGCAGCTTTCAATTGGCCTTCAATATCATCATTGTAGTTACCTGTTTCATTGATCGTGTTCATCAACTCAGCACACTCACTATTCATGTATGAATGCAAGGCAGATTCAAAATCAAGAACTTTGTTTAACTCTACGTCTTTCAAATAACCTTTTTCTGCTGCAAATAGAGAGACAGCAGTTTCGGCGACAGAAAGGGGCGCGTATTGATTTTGCTTCATTAGCTCCGTAACACGCTCACCATGTTCAAGCTGTTCACGTGTTGCTTCGTCTAGGTCAGAAGCAAATTGTGAGAAGGCTGCAAGTTCACGATATTGGGCAAGTGCCAGACGAATACCACCACCAAGCTTTTTGACGATCTTTGTCTGCGCTGCGCCACCAACACGAGATACCGAAATACCTGCATTCACAGCAGGACGGATACCTGCGTTGAACAAATCAGTTTCTAGGAATATCTGACCGTCGGTAATCGAAATAACGTTAGTAGGTACGAATGCTGATACGTCACCGGCTTGTGTTTCAATAATTGGTAAGGCAGTTAGCGAGCCTGTTTTGCCTTTTACTTCACCATTCGTGTATTTTTCAACATAATTGGCATTTACACGAGCAGCACGCTCTAGTAAGCGTGAGTGTAGATAGAATACGTCACCAGGATAAGCTTCACGACCAGGAGGACGTTTTAGCAACAATGAAACCTGACGATAGGCAACAGCTTGCTTAGACAAATCATCGTAAACAATAAGTGCATCTTCGCCGCGATCACGGAAATATTCACCCATAGTACAACCTGAATAAGGTGCTAAGTATTGCAAAGCAGCAGATTCAGAAGCAGAAGCAGCAACGATAATAGTATGACCCATTGCACCGTGTTCTTCTAACTTACGTACAACGTTAGCAATCGTAGACGCTTTTTGACCAATCGCGACATAAACACATTTAACGCCTGTGTTTTTCTGATTGATAATCGCATCGATTGCCAAAGCAGTCTTACCTGTTTGACGGTCACCGATAACTAGCTCACGCTGGCCACGACCGATTGGGATCATAGAGTCAACTGACTTGTATCCCGTTTGAACTGGTTGGTCTACCGATTGACGTTCAATTACGCCTGGTGCAATTTTTTCTACTGGCTCAAAGCCAGAAGCGTCAACCGCACCTTTACCATCAATAGGCTCACCTAGTGTGTTAACTACACGACCAAGTAGTGCCGGACCAACTGGCACCTCTAAGATACGGCCAGTCGAATTTACTTTTACACCTTCCTGAAGGTCAGCATATGGTCCCATTACAACCGCACCAACTGAGTCTCTTTCTAAGTTAAGTGCGATGGCGTAACGACCACCAGGAAGTTCAATCATCTCACCTTGCATTACATCAGCAAGGCCGTGAATGCGAATAATACCGTCAGTTACACCAACGATAGTTCCTTCGTTTCTCGCTTCACTTTTTACATCAAACTGTTCAATTCTCTTTTTGATCAGTTCAGCAATTTCAGTGGAATTAAGTTGCATGCTCTTATCCCCGTTATGCTTGCAACGCGTCTTGCAGACGGTTCAATTTAGAATTTACGGAACCATCAATCACTGTGTCGCCGGCTCTGATAATTAAGCCAGCCACTAAGCTTGGATCCACGTTACAATTAAGCTGTATTTTGCGCGCAAATCGTTTTTCCAATGCGGCACTAACTTTGGTTTGTTGCTCTGCGCTGAGTTCACTCGCAGATGTCACATCGACATCAAGCACTTTGTCATACTCAGTTTTAAGTAAATTAAAGCCATCTGCAATTGCAGGCAGCACAGCTAGGCGTTCATTCTCAGCCAAGACTTTTATAAAGTTTTGACCCTTTTCATTTAGGTGCTCTCCGCAAACTGAAATGAAAAGTTCTGCAAGTCGACTTGCAGCGACAGAACCAGCCAATAAATCACTCATTGCTTCGTTTTTAGCAACTTCACCAGCGAAAACCAGCATGCTTTGCCAGTTTTCAACGTCAGACTTTTCTACCGCAAAATCAAAAGCTGCTTTTGCGTAGGGGCGAGCGACAGTTGTCAATTCAGACATGGCGCCTCTCCCTTAAAGTTCTTCGACAAGTTTTTCAACAATGTCGTTTTGTGCTTGCGCATCAATTTCGCGCTGAAGAATTTGTTGCGCACCAACAATGGCTAACGACGCCACTTGTTTACGCAGTTCTTCTTTGACGCGATTTTTTTCGGCTTCAATTTCGGCGTGACCTTGCGCGATGATCTTTTCACGCTCAGCATGCCCTCGTTGAGTTTCCTCATCTATTAACTGATTCGCTCGCTTTTTCGCTTGTTCGATAATTTCAGCGGCTTGTGCTTTCGCATCTTTCAATTGCTCCGTTGCTTTTGCTTGAGCAAGTTCAAGATCCTTTTCAGCGCGTTCACCGGCTGCTAAACCATCAGCTATCGTTTTTTGACGATCTTCGATTGCAGCCATCAGAGGTGGCCATACCATTTTCATACAAAAATATACGAAAACAGCAAAAGCAATCAATTGACCGATTAGAGTGGCGTTAATACTCACGTCCGCTCCTCCTTAATATAGTTCGCAAAAAGTAAGGTTTATTGTCAATTAAAGCGCGAACAACATGTACAAGCCGATACCAACACCGATCATAGCGATCGCATCGATAAGACCTGCAACGATAAACATTTTCGTTTGAAGCGTAGGGGCAAGTTCTGGTTGGCGAGCTGCAGACTCGAGGAATTTACCACCAAGTAAACCAAACCCGATAGCAGTACCAAGAGCACCCATACCAATTAGTATAGCAACTGCGATATATAACATGTAAATCTCCGATTTTTAGTTAAGTTAAAATTAAAAGTGTATAAATTAGTGCTTTTCGCATGCAAGGCTGAGATAAACAATCGTCAGCATCATGAATACAAAAGCTTGTAAGGGTAATACCAATATGTGGAAAACGGCCCACATAAAGTGAAGCGGCAACTGCGCAAAGCCGATTGTCGCGATTAGAATAAATATCAACTCTGACGCGTACAAATTACCAAACAAACGCAGTGCAAGTGACAAGGGTCTTGCCAGTAAAGTGACCGATTCCAGAATAAAGTTCACAGGAATGAACGCAGGGTGATTAAACGGCTGCATCGTGAGTTCTTTGGTGAAGCCGCCAAAGCCTTTCATCTTTATTGAATAAAACAAAATTAAAATGAACACGCCTAAAGCCAATGCAAACGTTAAGTTTAGGTCTGTTGTAGGCACAGCTTTCATGTAAACGTCATGTGGATCCATGCCGAAACCGTATTGACCCACCATACCCGCAATCATTGGCAACACATCTACCGGCACCAAATCCATGAGGTTCATCAATAAAACCCACACGAAAATAGTCAGAGAAAGTGGTGCAATTAAATCACTTTTACCATGGAAGGTACTTTTAACATTACTGTCAACAAAATCGACAACTATTTCTACAAAAGCTTGCAGTTTACCGGGTACGCCAGTGGTAGCAGATTTTGCAACGCTACGGAAAATAAATAAGAAAAGTAAACCAAGACCAATAGACCAACCTAGTGTGTCAACATGCCATACCCAAAAGCCCGCATCGTCGCACGCTTTATTGAAAGCTAAGCCTTCATCGGTATAACACATTCTAGCGTTGGTTAAGTGGTGTTTGATATATTCAGTAGTGGTATATTCAGACGCCATTTTTTAACCCAAATTGTGTAATTTAAAAATCTTATCTTTTGCTGGTCAATTCATTGTTGATTGAACCAGAACATAGCCAACCATTGGCTCAATGTAATCATTGCGTAGGCACCAAGTAAAAACAGTGGGTGCGCAGAAAAAGTAGAGAACGCAACAGTGAAAATTATACTCGTCAGCGCCAATTTAATTTTCATACCTTGGCTCAGACTGCGAACAACTAATTGATTTTTGCTCGCACCTGCATACCGGAAAATCCAATAGGCAAAAATACTGTGGGGTAATACAAAACTGATTACACCTAGTGCTACTGATGATACGTGTTCAGGCCAAAATAGTGCACAAATTATTATTAATGTGAAACCTAGGGCAAACTGCACAGCCAAACCTTTTATAGCAAGGTTTTTTCCATTGGCTGCCAAATCGGATTGCATTATCCCGTAACACCTTATTTAAAAGCGCTCGAAGTATACTGCTAATGCAAAATAATTCAACTATAAAGGGGAATAAATCATGTTATTCTTAGTATTCTATTCACAGAAAAAATTGTCGTAATTATTCAGTTTTATCGAATAAAATCCCCAAATAAGTGCGCTCAGAACAAAAAACTATTTATTCTTTCGATATATCAAAGACTAAGCCCCATCTTTAATATCAATATGAGCCAAAATACCCTCTAATTGTGCTAAATCACTAAATGCTATAGTTAATTTGCCTTTACCTTTACTATTGTGCGAAATATTGACGGGGGCGCCTAAGGTATCACTCAAACTATTCATCAAGCGTTTAACGTCGGGGTCAATTTGCTTGCTTGGTTTTGCGGGGCTTTGCTTACTATCCAGATCTTCAGATTGTATTTTTCTGATTAGGCTCTCTGTTTCACGAACGGTTAAGCCTTGCTCGGCAACTTGTTTAGCGAGTGATTCTTGTAAATTACCTTCTACAGCCAATAGCGCTCGTGCATGCCCCATGTCAATATCGCCATGCTCTAGTAGGGTTTTGACTGGTGTTTGTAAGCCGTTTAAGCGAAGAATGTTGGTGACAGTTGTGCGCGATTTTCCAACTGCTTCTGCAACTTGTTGGTGAGTCAGTTTGAATTCGACCATAAGCCTGTCGAGAGCTTGCGCCTCTTCCATTGCATTAAGATCTTCACGTTGAATATTTTCGATCAATGCCATAGCAACAGCCGCATCGTCCGGTATGGATTTGACCAAACAAGGAACAGTATCCAATTTCGCTATTTGCGCAGCTCGCCAACGACGTTCACCTGCAATGATTTCATAGGCGTGTTCACCGACTGTTCTAACAACAATGGGCTGAATGATACCCTGTGACTTTATCGATGCAGCCAATTCTTCTAATGGCTCAGTGGCCATATCTTTGCGAGGTTGATATTTGCCTGGCGATAAATGTTCAATGGGAAGTTGCTGTAACTCACTTTCCACACTTACATTTGGCGTGGTTTCTTGTTCTGACGTTTGTTTTTCCGCATAACTTTGACTTGTTGCAAGCAATGCATCCAAGCCGCGTCCAAGCCCTTTAGATTTAGGCGCCATTTTTACCTCGATACGCTATATTCATTACGCCACTGCCTGTGACTTTTTCTGACGACGGATGATTTCACCTGCCAGTGCCAAGTATGCTTTTGCACCCGTTGAAGATTTATCGTAATACATGGCAGGTGCGCCAAAACTTGGTGCTTCGGCTAATCGGACGTTTCTGGGGATGACCGTTCTGTATACTTGGTCGCCAAAATGGCGTTTTAACTGTTCTGATACGTCATTCGCTAAACGATTGCGCGGATCGTACATAGTTCGGAGCACCCCTTCTATTTTTAGATTGGGATTGACCACCGAAGCCAATTTTTGAATGGTGTCCATTAATGCCGTTAAACCTTCCAGCGCATAGTACTCACATTGCATAGGCACGAGTACTGAATCTGATGCAGCGAGTGCGTTTACCGTTAACTGGTTTAATGAAGGCGGACAATCAATAAAAATGTAATCATATTGGTCTTTAATTTGATCCAATGCGTTACGTAAACGAACCTCTCGGGCGAAGACTTCCATAAGTTTGATTTCAGCCGCTGTCACATCAGCATTTCCCGCAATAAGATCGTATTTTCCACTGGTATTTTTAACGATGACGTCTTCAGCCGGTTTTTCTTCTATCAGCAGTTCGTAACAAGTGTTTTCTGCTTCATATTTATCCACGCCTGAACCCATGGTCGCATTGCCTTGGGGATCTAAATCAATCAATAAAACTTTGCGTTTTGTTGCTGCCATCGATGCGGCAACATTGACAGCTGTTGTGGTTTTACCCACACCACCCTTTTGATTTGCGATAGAAATAACTCTGGCCAAAATTAGTCCTGTTATAATTTTTTGATTTTAACCAAATGACGTTCTCCCTCCAGGCTAGGTATGTCGAGTGAAGTCGTTTTTTCAACAAAAAAACGCGCGTCAATTTGACTCAGCTCTGCTGGATGAAGCTGTCCTTTTAAGGCTAAAAAATAGCCGTTATCAGACACCAAGTGTTCACACCAATTAAGCATATCAGACATTGATGCAAATGCGCGACTTAAAATGCATTCAAAAAGCGGGCTTGCTTGAAATGTCTCCACTCGACTTTGTATTGGCGTAACATTGGATATATCCAACTCGTGCAACACTTGTTTAATAAATCGAATCCGTTTGCCTAAAGAATCCAGTAATGTAAATTCTTTCTCCGGCAACATGATAGCCAACGGGATACCAGGTAAGCCAGGTCCAGTGCCAATATCCGCGACATATTTACCTTCTACGTAAGGCGCAACAACGATGGAATCCATAATGTGTTTAACCAACATATCACTTGGCTTTCGCACTGAGCTTAAATTATAGGTCTTATTCCACTTATCCAATAAGCCCACAAAACGCACAAGTTTGTTGCGCTGCTCCTCTGTTACTGTTAACGCTGTTCTGTTAATAAGTACGTCAAGTTGTTCACGCAGTTGAGTTAGGTCTGTTGTCATTACGCGGTCTTTTGTGCTTGCTTACGGACAACTGAGTATTTTTTCAAATACACCAAAAGTAACGATATTGCCGCAGGCGTTATACCTGAAATTCTCGACGCTTTCCCAATTGTTTCAGGTCTGGCTTGTTCTAGCTTTGCTACGACTTCATTTGATAGACCTGAAACACTTGAATAATCAAAGTCTGCAGGCAAAATGGTATTCTCGTGTCGCTGAGTTTTTGCAATTTCATCTTGTTGTCGCGCAATATAACCGGCGTACTTAATTTGGATTTCTACTTGCTCAGCTGCTTGCGGATCGTCAAGTGCAGAACCAAGTTCAGGTATATTAGCTATACACTGATAGTTCATTTCAGGTCGACGAATAAGCTCTTCTAGCGAAGCTTCTTTGCTAATAGGGGTTTTTAGTAGGGTATTTAACTTATCCACTGCTGCATGTTTTGGATGTACCCATGTTGAGCGCAAACGTGCCTTCTCTTGCTCAACAAGTTCCATTTTATGACTAAACGCGGCCCACCTATGATCATCTACCAAGCCTACTTTGCGACCTAATTCAGTTAGTCGAACATCAGCATTATCTTCTCTCAGTAGTAAACGATATTCTGCACGGCTGGTGAACATTCTGTAGGGTTCTTTGGTACCCAGTGTGGCTAAATCATCGATTAACACACCAATATATGCTTGGTCACGACGAAGCGATAGAGGTGCTTTTTCTTTGCTCTGCAATGCTGCATTCGCGCCCGCTAAAAGGCCTTGCGCACCAGCTTCTTCATAGCCGGTTGTGCCGTTAATTTGACCGGCGAAAAATAAGCCATGGATAAATTTAGTTTCTAAACTCTGTTTAAGATCCCTCGGATCGAAGAAATCGTACTCAATAGCATAGCCTGGGCGAATAATATGGGCATTTTCAAAGCCTTTAATCGATTGGATCAAATTAACCTGAACATCAAACGGTAAACTTGTCGAAATACCATTGGGGTAGACTTCAATACTGTTTAAACCCTCTGGTTCAACAAATATCTGATGAGAGCTTTTATCCGCAAAACGCGTTATCTTGTCTTCAATAGAGGGGCAGTACCTTGGACCAACGCCCTCAATAACCCCTGTGAACATGGGGGACCGATCCAAACCCGAACGAATAATATCGTGGGTTTTTTCATTCGTGTGAGTAATATAGCAAGATATTTGCTCTGGATGATCTTCTACTTTTCCCATAAAAGAAAATACCGGTAGTGGCGTATCACCGGCTTGTTCTTGCATAACAGAATAATCTAGTGTTCTGCTATCTAATCTTGCTGGCGTGCCAGTTTTTAATCGATCTACTCTAAACGGTAATTCTCGTAAGCGATGCGCAAGGGCGATGGAAGGAGGATCACCGGCTCTGCCGCCTTTGTAATTTTCTAATCCAATATGGATAGTGCCGCCCAGAAACGTGCCGACAGTTAAGACTACGGTCTTCGATCTGAATTTCAGACCCATTTGTGTAACAACACCACACACCTTTTCATTTTCGACGATAAGATCATCACAAGACTGCTGAAAAATCGTCAGATTGTCTTGTTGCTCAAGACTTTGTCTAACGGCAATGCGATACAAGGTTCTGTCTGCTTGCGCGCGCGTAGCCCTTACCGCTGGGCCTTTTGATGAATTTAGGGTTCTGAATTGAATACCTGCTTTGTCAATGGCCTTTGCCATAACGCCACCCAAAGCATCTATTTCTTTTACGAGGTGCCCTTTGCCAATTCCACCAATGGCAGGATTACATGACATTTGCCCTAGGGTTTCTACACTGTGTGTCAACAACAGAGTTTTTGCGCCCACACGCGCAGACGCAAGCGCGGCTTCGGTACCTGCGTGACCACCACCTACCACTATTACATCGTACTCTTGTTGATAAAACATCTTAACCTCACTCACGCGCAGTTACGTTAAAAAAAGGGCGCATAGTTTATATGAGTCTTCGTTTTTTTTAAATGATTATTAATTGAACAATACATACATTCATATCTATTTTTTACTAGGATGGTTAAATTTCCGCCAATCCCTATAATTAAAAAGATCTATATAGAGATCTTTATTATTATTTTTATTAGTGTTGACCGAAACTGTGGAAAACCCTATATTTACTAATAAAAACAATAATTTAAATTAAAATTAACTTTGGGATAATTCACGTATATAGCTTGTGTAAATGCTGTATAACTGGGTGAGTTATCCACAAGTCGATTTTTCATTTTTTTTATTCAGATCCTATCTTGTGGATATTAACACGCTTATACTTAAGTTATCCACAGATGGAAAACGTGAATTTATTCCTCTAAGAATCAATATATAAACGGATATATGGCTAATTTGACTACTAAAACTTGTTTGATAGTTGTCATCCCACAATAAGAAAACGCGGGTATGTTGAGCAAGGGTAGGGGGCTAGATAAAATTAGAAATGGTTGGGTTGATAGTGGCTAGAATCACTTGCTTGTTCGCTCTCATGGCTGCCGCGGCGACTAGGACCTTGAAAGTGGACTTTATATGTTTCATATTCTTTTATCGATTCAAAGCAATAGGTGCCGAGCGCTTTGGGTAAATCGTTGACATGGTGATTGGTGATAAGAATACAGTTTTTATTGTCAGCGCAACGTTGACGCAATAAGCTGCCTAACCAACTTTGCGCTGATTGCTTAAGTATAGTTTGATTGACGCAGACTTCATCAAGAATGAGCAAGTCTACTTCAAGTAGTTGTTTGCTAATTTCTCTGAATTTCATTGACGCTTTATCTTCTGCTTGGTAATCATATGAGAAAAAACGCAGTTCTAACAAGGTTTGCAGTTGTCGATACAACACTGTGATTTCAAATTGTTGAATAAGTTGATGCGCGATTGCACCAGCAATGTGTGATTTACCTCTGCCATAGTCGCCATAAAATAACATCATATGTGCGCGACTATTTCGCCATTTTGGATCTTGATGCGCCGCAATAAAAGACTTTGCGATACTGATGGCTTCTTTTACGTCTTGAGAATCTTCAATTAATCGATCAAATGTCCAGTTTTCATTTAGCTCTGAAGCACCATACAGGGCTTGTATACGGGCTTGTTTTGTTTCCAATTGCAATTTGGCCACGTCTTGATTGGCTTGTGCATCATACATTTTTCTGCGAGTGGCGTAGTCTTCAGCGGTATCGAGACTTGGCAATTCATCGATGTTTTTGCCTAGACGTTTACCTAAATCGGCGAGTTGTTGTTGGAAACTTTTCATTATTTTTTGTTGTCTTGTTGGCTGTACTGCTTCACTAAATTTTCTACATTTTGATCAAATGTAAGACCGGATTTTGGATTCATCCATTGGTGACCGGCTTTAGTTTGTCCTTGAGCAGCAGGTTTTTGTAAACGACGTTGTTTTAACTGTAACACAAATTTCTGTGTCCATTGGTATGGGGTTTGGTTTATTTCTGGGCGACCAAGCCAATATGCGATAAATTCACCTAACTCATCAGCGCTATATTCACTGGTAATGACACCTAAAAGCTTGCATAGCATTTCAAAATGGTCAGGACTAGGGCGCCATTGCAAGGACATGGCTTGATGTTGTTGATGAAGTGTTTTTGCGTCAATATGTGCGGGAATTTGAAGTAATGGCAAGGACACCGTTTGATTATTCAAACTATTGTTGAGGTCAATGTCTTCTTCAAATTTTACTAGGCCTACTTTGCTTAGTTCAACAAACAAGTCAGTAATTTCTCTCCCAAGTGACAGACGGGGTGTTTTGGCATTGAGTAGTTGAATGATGGCTTTGTTTTTAATTGTGATTTTTTGTGAATTTAAGGTCCACATCGGCCTTAAGTACAAGGTATATAATACACGTGCTTCATTGCTAATGGCTTGTTTTAAGGCTTCTATTTCAACAATATTCACAGCTTATCTACAATTTGTTCAAACCACTCAAGTGCAAATTCTTCTGGGACGGGGTGCTGCAATACGTCAATGTGTAGCGCAGGATGAAGTAGCCTTGCATTCGCTTCTTTCATTAGGTTTTCTATTGTTCTTGCACCATTACAAAAAGTATCGTAGCTGGTATCGCCCAAGCCAATGAGTAAGTAATTTGTGTTATCAAGCTGTGCATTAATTAACTCGTCTGCAAAATCCTGAATGTTGTCGGGCAGTTCACCTGCGCCATGGGTGGATGTGATAATGATCACGAGTTTGCTAAAGTCAACTTCAGTAAATATCGGTTGAAAATGTAGCGTACATTGATGCCCTTTGTTAGATAAGTATTCATTCAAGGCATCTGCAACATATTCACTGGCACCCAGTACTGATCCTACGACAATGTGGATATCCATGATGCTCCGTTATTTTCCTATGCAAAAAGATGAGAATATCTTACTTAATAAATCATCTGCGGTGAACTCACCTGTGATTTCATTTAAAGCTTGTTGGGCAATACGAAGCTCTTCAGCTAGTAGCTCACCTGCCATGTGTTCTTCAAGCTGTGATTTACCTGACAATATGTGGTTTTCTGCGGTTAATAAAGCATTGATGTGGCGCTGACGCGCAATGATTTGATCTTCTCCCGATTGTTCAAATCCGACAGTCTTTTTCAAGTGCGCTTTCAATAAATCGATACCGTCGCCGCTTTTTGCGGACAAGGAAATGGTTGTCGTATCGTCTTCAATGATTTCTACTGGTTCACCACTGAGATCACATTTATTCCTAATTAAGGTCAGGGGGATGTTTTTTGGTAATTTCTCAAAAAAGGATGGCCAAATCTGTTGTGGTTTACATTTCGTTTCAGTAGTTGCATCAACCATAAATAATATTTGGTTAGCTTTGCTGATTTCTTCCCAGGCTCGTTCTATTCCTATTTTTTCCACTTCATCATCTGAATCCCTAAGCCCAGCTGTGTCGATAATATGTAGCGGTAGCCCATCTATTAAAATATGCTCTTTTAGCACATCTCTTGTTGTACCGGCAATGCTGGTAACAATTGCGGTATCTTTGCCAGAAAGTGCGTTGAGCAAACTTGATTTACCTGCATTTGGGCGCCCAACAATGACAACATGCATGCCTTCTCGTAATAGTGCCCCTTGTTTAGCGGTTTGCTTTATTTGTGTCAGTGTAATAATGATATCTTGAAGATCACCTTGAATTTTACCGTCACTTAAAAAGTCGATTTCTTCTTCAGGAAAATCAATGGCAGCTTCGACATACATTCTTAGTTGAATCAACGAATTTGTTAAAGCATGAATTTTTTTTGAAAATTCACCTTGCAGGCTTCGCACTGCGCTTTTTGCTGCTTGTAAAGACGAGGCATTGATCAAGTCGGCAATTGCTTCCGCTTGAGTTAAATCCAGTTTGTCATTTAAGAATGCTTGTTCACTGAATTCGCCGGGTTTTGCCATTCGTACTAAACCTGTTGCCAAGCACGCTTCCAATAGTAGTTGCATGACAAAAGGGCCTCCGTGTCCTTGTAATTCAAGGACATCTTCACCTGTGAATGAATGAGGGTTCACAAAAAATAACGCGATTCCGCGATCGATAGTATCGCCCTTTGCATCAACAAAATCTTGGTAAACTGCCTTGCGAGGAGGAGGGCATTGCCCCAATATTAATTCTGCAACTTTGCGCGTATTTGGCCCAGATACTCTAACGATCCCGACACTGGCTCGTCCGGGCGCAGTTGCTTGAGCGGCAATGGTTTCTTTTTTAAAATCGTTTTGCACGGGCTGAATTCTTAAAAGTGCTATTTGTCTCGGAAGTTATTGAATTGCAAGGGTTGACCAAAATCTTCACTTTTTAGCAAGGCAATCACAGCTTGCAAGTCATCACGTTTTTTACCATTCACTCTTAGTTGGTCGCCTTGAATACTAGATTGCACCTTCATCTTTTTATCTTTGATCAATTTATTTATTTTTTTGCCCAGCTCGTGGTCGATACCCTGCTTAAAAGAAATAACTTGTTTGTGCGTTTTACCGCTGCGCTCAATTTGTTCAGGTGTGATTGCTCGTGCGTCTACGCCTCTTTTTGCACAAGCATTGCGTAACATATCTTGTAGTTGCTGAAGTTGGAAGTCACCTTCGGCAATCAATGTGACGGTTTCTTTATTATATTCAAAAGACGCATTTACGCCTCTGAAATCAAAACGTGTAGATAACTCTCGATTGGCATTATCAACAGCATTTTTTACTTCTACAGCATCTAGTTCAGAAACAATATCGAATGAAGGCATAATGATTCCTTATTAATTTTTAGGTGATAAGTACTGCTTTAAAAAAGCCCGCTGTCATTGCGGGCCTTATTGGCTGTTTACTTAGTTTTTAATCCACGTTTTTCCATTGAGGCGTAAATTATTTTTGCTTGTACTAGGGTGATGACGTTACTTATTAACCAGTAAAGCACTAAACCTGCAGGGAAGAAAATGAAAAACACCCCCATTCCCACGGGCATATATTTGAATATCTTTTGCTGCATTGGGTCTTGTATAGTCATGGGCTGTAATCGTTGCAATAAAAACATCGATGCAGCCGTCAATATTGGTAGGACAAACCAAGGATCAGGGATGGATAAATCTGTAATCCAAAGTGCAAAATCGGCGTGTCTTAATTCAACACTTTCGAGTAATACCCAATATAGCGCCATGAAGATCGGCATTTGAAGTAGCATCGGAAAACAGCCACCCATCGGGTTGACTTTTTCTTTCTTGTACAAATCCATCATACCTTTAGACATCTTTTGTTTGTCATCACCGTATCGATCTTTTAGCTGCTGCAATTTAGGTGCAAGGGCGCGCATTTTTGCCATGGATTCGTATTGTTTTTTCGTTAACCAATACATTGCTCCTTTAACAATAATAGTAATAAATATTATTGCTACTCCCCAGTTTCCTACAAGGTCATATATCCATTTGAGCATGGCGAAGAGGGGTTGAGAAAGCCACCATAATATTCCATAGTCAACGGTTAAATCTAAACCTTTTGCTAAGCCTGCTAGGGTATCTTGGTCTTTCGGGCCGACATATAAAGTACTTGATACGGTCGTTGTTTCTCCTGCAGGAATACTTAAAGATTCACCTTTATAACCAATGATGGCTGCATTGTTAGATATCGTTGAATACAAAGTATTAGTACCGGTTTTAGGCGCTATCCAAGTTGAAACAAAATAGTGTTCTAGCATAGCAACCCAACCGCCTTGTGTTGCTAGATTGAGCTTTTCATCCTCAAACTCTGGAAATTTATACTTTTCATAATTGTCTTCCAATGTGCCGTACGCGGCACCTCTATAAGTAGGCATAAACATGCTACCACCCTCGCGCTCAACTAAAGATTGTTTGAGTTGAGCATACTGCTGAACATGGGCAGGGCTATTTGTTGTATTGTTGATCGTGTAACTTACTTCAACAGCGTGACTTCCACGTGTAAATACGAAGTTTTTTGTGACGATAATGCCTTCTTTAGTGACTGTACTTAGTGGTACAACAATCTGTTCTTCACCTTCACTTAATACATATGTTTCCCGTGGAACATTGTAATTGGCTCTACCTGTAGAAAGGTCGACACCTTGTTTGCCAATCAGGCCACTTTGCGCAATATAGAGTGTCGCGGCTTTATTACTAAAGACTTGAAATGCATCGTCTCCTCCTTGTGTAACCGGGTATTTAATTAAATCGGCTGAGATAACATCCCCACCTAAGGTATCGATGACTAAATGCAAGGTATCAGTTGTGACATTTATCAAGCGCTGTTTGTTGCTAGTATCTGTATTCACTGGACTTATCAAACTGTCGTTATCTGCTTGAGGCACAAAACCAGTTTCATTACTTTGTTCAGTTTCAGATCTTGCTTGCTCAGTTTGTTCAGCAGGTATGATTGCCTGTGGTGCGTTAGCTTCTTGATATTCTATCCAAAGTAAAAAGCTGACAAGTAACAAACCAATAATGAGAATACTTCGTTGGGATTCCATAACTCTCTCGTATATCCAGGTTATTTTTTTGATGATTTGGGTAAAGGTACAGGGTCCACACCACCGGGGTGTAGCGGGTGACACCGTGTAATACGTTTGGCGGCTAAATAGCTACCTTTGAATAATCCGTGTACTTCTAAGGCTTCTTTAGCATAGCAAGAACAACTAGGATAAAAACGACAGTTTTGACCAAGCATGGGCGAAATTAAAGTTTGATAAAACTTAATAGTACCGATGAGTGGTAATGCCGCAATATTGCTCTTTATCCGTTGTTGGTGTGCTAGGTTTGACATCGCTTTTGCAGTTTCCGCCATTGTTTATCGAGTTGTTCATTGATGGCTCTATTATTCATGTCGCCGATGCCGTGTTTGGCGACAACAATAATATCAACATTTGGTAATTCATGCGCGATTAATCTGAAACTTTCTCTTATACACCGTTTAATGCGATTTCTATTGCTCGCGAGTTTTACTTTCTTCTTGGGTACTGTAATGCCTAATCTCGGTTTTTCAAGATCATTGTGTCTAGCGAGTACTGTGATACATGGGGAAACGGCGGGTATTGCTTTTTCGAAGACCCTAGAAAAAGAAGAGGGAGTCAGTAAACGTGACTCCCTTGGAAAGCTATAAAGTGATTTTTTCACTAAAGCCAAGCATTAAGCAGAAAGACGCTTTCTACCTTTCGCACGGCGATTTGCCAATACTTTACGACCGTTTTTAGTGGCCATGCGAGCACGGAAACCGTGAGAACGCTTACGCTTAAGGTTACTGGGTTGAAAAGTTCTTTTCATGACCTATTCTCGTCTAAGTTTGTGGTGTTGTCGCGTTGCCAAAAACGGCTGTTGCTTGCACCTGATTAATTTGGACGCCGAAGTCTATTGATCTATGTTCTTTTTGTCAACAAAAAAGTGCAGTTACTGCATACAAATTAAATGCTTTCTTTTGTTGGTGGTGATGAGAGGGCGCTTGTATGATTGGAGTGATATCCACAAGTCAGTATTTATTGTTTAAACTTATCCACATATTCGCGATAAGTGTTGTAAATTTCGTGTTAAAAATTGACCAATTTTTATTAAAACAGGCTTTTTTCAGTGGTAGCTACCTACATAGTGGTATAAAAATCTAAATGTACGCTTCTATAAAACAAGCAATTATATTGAAATGTGAATAAATACTAAGCAACTCAGGCATTGTAAGTGATTTACTGTGGATAAATATACTGTACTTCGCTATATTGTAGCGCTATTTTATTGTCAGCTAAGGTAAATAGGATTTTGAACATCGACTGGGAACAATGCTTAGATATGCTAAAGCATGAATTGTCTTCTGAACAATTCAGTATGTGGTTAAAGCCCCTCAAGTCCCATTACGATGGAGAAAGTTTGCATTTATTCGCTGGCAATCGTTTTATCTTGGATTGGGTACGCGATGAATACTTTGAGCTGATATCTTCATCTTTGCGTCAATTGTATGGTAAGGATGCGCCTTCACTATTGTTAAAGGTTGGACAGCCGCCAGCCCCAGTTAATAATCAGTTAGTTTCGGATACTGCTCATCTTGGAGTACAGTCAGAAAATGCTTTCGCTACGGCAAAATCTGACAACTATTTACGTGCTTTTTCCGATGAACCTTTTTCGCAAGAGTCCAATAGCGATTCACCGCTTACAGAGAGCGAAACGGCGCAAGTGCATCTAAAATCAAAGGCTTTAAATGGTAAAGCCTTGGCGCCTAGGCAAAATTTAGGCATGACTCAGGGTAATTCGGGGAATGCCAACGCAGTCGCCAATAATATTCCAGTACCAAAGTTAAATAATCATAAAAGCAACGTAAAAACAGAATATAAATTTGATAATTTTGTAGAGGGTAAATCAAACCAACTTGCGCGTGCAGCTGCTATGCAAGTTGCTGAAAATCCTGGTAAATCTTATAATCCATTATTCTTATACGGCAGCACAGGCTTAGGTAAAACACATTTAATCCATGCGGTTGGCAATGGTATTGTTGACAAAAACCCGAATGCCAAAATCGTTTATATGCATTCCGAACGCTTCGTTCAAGATATGGTAAAAGCACTACAAAACAATGCGATAGAAGAGTTTAAACGTTTTTATCGTTCTGTAGACGCACTATTAATAGATGACATTCAGTTTTTTGCAAATAAAGAACGCTCTCAAGAAGAATTTTTTCATACCTTCAATGCGCTGCTAGAAGGAAACCAGCAGATCATTCTCACGTCTGACCGCTACCCAAAGGAAATAGATGGGGTCGAAGATCGATTGAAATCTCGCTTTGGTTGGGGATTAACTGTCGTCATCGAGCCGCCTGAACTGGAAACACGAGTGGCTATTTTGATGCGCAAGGCCAATGAGAACAGGATTGAACTCCCAAGTGAAGTTGCTTTTTTTATGGCAAAACGAATTCGCAGCAATGTTAGAGAATTAGAGGGTGCATTAAACCGAGTAATAGCAAATGCTAATTTTACAGGACGCCCAATCACGATAGATTTTGTTAGGGATGCTTTGCGTGATCTGCTTGCCTTACAAGATAAGTTGGTTACTATTGAAAATATAATTAAAACAGTAGCAGACTATTATCAGATAAAGGTCGCTGATATATTATCAAAACGTCGAACGCGCAGTGTGGCTCGCCCTAGGCAAATGGCTATGGCTTTGGCTAAAGAAATCACTAACCACAGTCTACCTGAAATCGGGAATGCCTTTAGTGGCAGGGATCATACAACAGTTCTTCATGCGATTCGAAAGATAGAGGAGCTGAAAGGGTTAAGTCACGACGTTCTGGAAGATTATAAAAATTTGATAAGAACACTTTCTTCTTAATTACACGTAGAACGAGAATAAGAAATGAATTTTACTATTAGCCGTGAAAGTTTGTTACAGCCTTTGCAACTTGTTTCAGGAGCAGTGGAAAGACGACACACTTTGCCAATCCTTGCTAACGTGTTATTGCGTGTATCTGAAGGATCACTCTGGTTAACGGGTACAGACTTAGAAGTAGAATTGATGGCGAGCGTAAAACTTGCTGGTTCTTTTACAGAAGGGAGTATTACAGTACCTGCTAAAAAGTTTTTAGATATAGTGCGTGGCTTACCCGAAGAAGTAACAATAATTTTTGAGTTAAGCGAAAACAAAGCCATACTTAAAGCTCAGCGAGCGAAGTACACCTTGTCAACCTTGTCCGCAAATGATTACCCTAATTTAGAAGATTGGCAAGGCGAATCTGAATTTGAAATTAGTCAAGGTGATTTAAAGTATCTTATTGATTCTGTTCAGTTTTCTATGGCGCAGCAAGATGTTCGATACTATCTAAATGGTATGAGTTTGGAGACCAGCGAAAGCGAAATTCGCACTGTCGCTACAGATGGACATCGTCTCGCAATGGCTGCTATTCCTTATGAAGCCTCAGTACTTGCGCCTAAACAAGTTATTATCCCACGAAAAGGCGTCTTAGAAATCTCGCGACTGATAGAAGATAGTAACACAAATATCAAAGTACAGGTCGGTAGCAATCATATTCGCGTCTTTAGCACTTTGTTTATATTTACTAGTAAGCTCGTTGATGGTCGATTCCCTGATTACAATCGCGTTGTACCAAAGGATACGGACAAAGGTCTCATCGTAAATAGGAACGCAATCAAAAGTGCTTTTGCGCGTGCGATGATTCTTACCAATGAAAAATTTAAGGGCGTCAGATTAAATCTAGAAAAGAACGAGTTAAAGATAACGGCAAATAATCCAGAACAAGAGCAAGCCGAGGAAATTATAGAAGTTAATTACGATGGGGAACCATTAGAAATCGGTTTTAATGTTGTGTATCTTATTGATGCGCTTAACGTACTCGAAACCAATTCAGTAATATTTAAACTATCTGACTCAAATGCCAGTGCTTTGGTTCAAGGAATGGTTGTCAAGCATGATCAACTTGTAGAAGACGAAAGTGCCCAATACGTAATTATGCCTATGAGGCTATAATAGTAAGCCAAGCCATGTTTATCAATCAGTTGCGGATGACAACCTTCCGCAACTTTCCTGAACTGCAAATTTCTCCTAGCCCAAGTTTTAACATCATATATGGTGTCAATGGCGCCGGTAAGTCCAGTATATTAGAAGCCATCCACGTATTGGGCTTTGGTCGTTCGTTCAGAACCAACAAAGCTGACAACTTAATTAATACTAATGACGCCAGTCAAGCGACTGTGTTTTGTTCATACAAAGACGTCGATAGTTCGCAGGTATTGGGTTTCAGCCGCACAAAAGGTGAAGGTTTTACATTTAATATTAATGGAAATAAATCTGGCCGTATAGGTGATGTAGTTCGGATAATGCCAGTTCAAATATTTACACCTCAAAGTACAGAGCTGATAACTGGGTCTCCTTCATTACGCCGTAGATATCTAGATTGGTTATTGTTTCACGTGGAACATGAATTCTTAGGACTCAGTCAGGCGTACAACAAGGTGTTGAAACAAAGAAATGCGTTTCTTAAATCTTGTCACTTGCAAACGAGTCAATACTCAAAATTTGATGAAGTATGGGCAAATCAAGTAGCTGACTATGGTGAAAAGATTGACAAGTTGCGTAAGCAGTACGTAAACGATTTAAATGATGAATTAATTGGCTTGTACAAGGAATTTAAGCCTGAGATAAATGTTGAAATAAGATATAATCAAGGATGGGAAAGAGAAAAAGATTTAGCTTCTGCATTATCTTATAAAACTGAGCGAGATATATTTAGGGGTTTTACCTCGGTCGGCACGCATAAAAGCGATTTAAGGTTTTACGTAGAAGGTAAAGAAGTTTCAGAGTTTTTGTCTCGTGGTCAATTAAGAGTATTGGTTTCATTACTGTTGATCGCAGAAGTAAAAGTACTAAGAAAAAAAACGAATAAAAATACGATCTTCCTAGTTGATGATATTAGTGCAGAACTGGACGAAACGACTAGGGAATTTTTTTTAGATAAGGCAGTAGAAGATAGTTCACAGTTGTTTGTTACCGCAATAGAAAAACAACAGCTTACTTTTGCTGATAAATACAAAAATAAGAAAGTGTTTCACGTGAAACATAATTCCGTGTTCGAGGAGTAAAGATGTCCGAAAATAACTACGATTCATCCAGTATAAAAGTCCTAAAAGGCTTGGATGCGGTTAGAAAAAGACCTGGTATGTATATCGGCGATACCGATGATGGAACAGGCTTACATCATATGGTATTTGAAGTTGTTGACAATTCAATAGATGAAGCACTTGCTGGGCACTGCAATGATATCGTAATTAAAATTCATTCGGACAACTCGGTTAGTGTAAGCGACGATGGTCGGGGAATACCAACTGAAATTCATCCTGAAGAGGGGGTAAGTGCAGCTGAAGTTATTATGACCGTGCTGCACGCCGGCGGCAAATTTGACGATAACTCATACAAAGTATCTGGTGGTTTACATGGAGTCGGTGTTTCAGTTGTTAACGCGCTTTCTAAAAAGCTAAGCTTAAAAGTTAAGCGAAACGGTGAAGTACACGAACAGTCCTATACAATGGGCGAGCCAAATGAGGCGCTTAAAGTAACAGGTAGCACAGAACAAACAGGTACGACTATACGTTTTTGGCCCAGTGAAGAGACATTTACTAACGTAGAATTCCACTTCGATATTTTAGCTAAACGTATTAGAGAGTTATCTTTTTTGAACTCTGGTGTATCGATAAAATTGGAAGACGAAAGAGATGGTAGAAAAGACCACTTTCATTATGAAGGTGGAATTAAAGCATTTGTAGAGTATTTAAATAAAAACAAAAATGCTATGCATACAAGCCCATTTTATTTTTCGACTGAGCGAGATGATGGTATTGCAGTGGAAGTTGCAATGCAGTGGAACGATGGTTTTCAAGAAAATATATTTTGTTTTACTAACAACATTCCTCAGCGTGATGGAGGGACACATTTAGCAGGCTTTAGAGGCGCGCTAACACGTACCTTGAATAACTTCATGGAAAAAGAAGGGTACAACAAAAAGAACAAAACTAATGCTAGCGGTGATGACGCTAGGGAAGGGCTGACGGCAATCATTTCTGTGAAAGTACCTGATCCTAAGTTTTCTTCTCAAACTAAAGATAAACTTGTATCTTCTGAAGTCAAATCAGCGGTTGAATCGACAATGGGCGAAAAGTTTGCTGAATTTTTAATAGAGCATCCCACTGAAAGCAAGGTTATCGTTAATAAGATTATTGATGCCGCACGAGCTCGCGAAGCAGCAAGAAAGGCTCGTGAAATGACGAGGCGAAAAGGTGCTTTAGATTTAGCTGGTTTACCTGGAAAGCTCGCTGACTGCCAAGAAAAAGATCCAGCTATGTCTGAATTATATATAGTGGAGGGTGATTCTGCCGGCGGTTCTGCAAAACAGGGTAGAAATCGTAAAAACCAAGCCATTCTTCCTCTCAAAGGAAAGATACTAAACGTAGAAAAAGCACGCTTTGATAAAATGCTATCATCACAAGAAGTGGCGACGCTGATTACCGCCCTTGGTTGTGGTATTGGTCGGGATGAATATGATCCGAACAAACTTCGCTATCACAGCATCATTATAATGACCGATGCCGATGTTGACGGTTCACACATTCGTACATTACTTTTGACTTTCTTTTACCGTCAAATGCCTGAAATGATTGAAAGGGGGCATATCTTTATTGCACAACCCCCTCTATACAAAGTTAAAAAAGGTAAACAGGAGCAGTACTTAAAAGATGATGATGCGCTGAGTGCGTATCTGACGAACATTGCTGTAGATGGTGCGTCTTTGCATGTCAGCGAGGATGCACCTGCCATTCAGGGTGTTGCACTAGAGAACATGGTGAAGTTGTATCAAACCACTTTTGCAATGATTGATCGTATGAGTAGGCGCAGAATGCCTAAGTCAATACTCACACAATTTGTCTATAATAAAGTGATTACAGTAGACACTTTGAAAGACAAAAGTGAACTACAAATAGCTGGTCAAGAAATTGTTGACGCTTTATCCGAGCAAGACAGCGAGTCACATAGCTTTAGCATGGAAGTTAAGCTTGATGAGAACGGTAAAAATGCACTAGTCATCACCATGAAACAACATGGTATTGACTATGAATACTATATAAATCAAGAGTTTATAGAATCTCCAGAATACGAAAAAATTGTATCACTAAATCAAACGATCAACGGGCTAATGGAAGCTGGCGCCCATGTTAAACGCGGCGAAAAAGTAAAACCTGTTGTCGAGTTTTCTGAGGCCTTGGAATGGCTGATGAGTGAGGCCAAACGCGGGCAATACATTCAACGATACAAAGGTCTAGGAGAAATGAACCCAGAACAATTATGGGAAACAACGATGGATCCCAATAGCCGTCGAATGTTGCAAGTGACGATTGAAGATGCCATTGCATCTGATCAGTTATTCACAACACTTATGGGAGACCAAGTGGAGCCACGTCGCGAATTCATTGAATCAAATGCCTTGAATGTAGAAAACTTGGATGTGTAAATAGTTATCCACTAAAACAGTAAGTTTATTATCTAAAAAGCGCGACTCACATCGCGCTTTTTTTGTTTTTAAACTTACAGAGTTTAACTATGATTATAAACAATAAAAAAGGGAAAATTTTGGACACGCAGCGATATTGTACTTGAATTTTCATTCTTTATTTTTGCAAAATTTATTTTTCACGGATGAATAATCAAAGTGTATATGTATATTCAAAACGGTTTTGTAACAATATAGGACGAATTTCTAAGTACGAACGTTTCTGCGAGGGGGTACACGTTGGTGCTTACATAGCCCATTTATGGTGGCACGTTATACACTAAAACTATTTTTGCTCCACCTAGTTTGTCACTGTTTTCTGCGTAACAACTACCTCCGTGCCAATCTTGAATGCGTTTGACTATCGCTAAACCTAAACCTGCGCCGCCTTTTTTTCTGTCTCGCCCACTATCAGGGCGGTAGAAGGGAGAAAATATTTTGTCTTTAGTCTCGTTCTCAATACCCACTCCATCGTCTTCAACGGACAATATAATTTGCGTTTGTTGACATTGAATGTTTATTTCAATTTGATTTTGGGCATACCGAATTGCATTGCCCACTAGATTGTTAACTGCGCGCTCAATAAAGTGGCCATCGGCTTGCAGAATGCAATTGTCACCGTTTACGGAAAATTTGTGGGGACAATGTAAGCTAAACTTTTCTACCACGTTTTCACAAAGCTTCCGTAAGGGCAAGTCAGCAATATTTAACTCTGGTTGAATAGATTCGTATTGGGTATAGTCTAAAAGCTCTTGTACGAGGCGTTCGAGCTCGTCTAGGTCGCTCTCAAGCGCCGACCATTCATCTGAATCTGGCTGAGGATGCATAGCGAGCGCAAACTTTAGGCGCGCTATGGGTGTCCTAAACTCATGTGCAATCGCGCCAGTCAATTCCCGTTGACTATTTAAGACTTCAGATACTTTTTCATTTAACCCGTTAAGGGTATTCGCAATAGGTTGAATTAACGAGCCTTTTCCTATATCGATAGTTTGTATGTGGCCATACTGGTCGAAGGAAAGTACCGAGCGGTTTACTTTTGATAAGTCTCGCCATAAAGGCCAAGACCAAATAGCCACACCTATTGCGAGGAGCATTAAAAATAAAAATGCGTAGGTGCTGAAAAATTCGCTATTTATATTTTCTGGGTAGGGTAAGTTAAGGGCAATCAGCGAATTATCGACCAAAGGAGTATAAATTGATTGTCCGTCTTCATCGTATAGCACTACACTCTTACCTTCGGCTAGCATAGCTATTTCTGATGGAGGCCAGGCAATATCGTTTATGCGCAATACTTCAAAGGGAATGCCTCGAGCCGCCAAAGTATCAAATAAGTCCTCTGGGGTTTTACTCATTGCCTCAATTAAATAGACACTAAGTTGTGTATGACTATTTTGCTCAGCATCGGTCGGTAAAAAAATATCAAGCAAGCTGCTTATGATAATAAGCGATAAGGTGATAAATAGATAAAAGCTAAGAAACAGTTTCGCCATGACGTCGCTTTAGACTAATCCCATGCATCAGGGACGAAAAAGAAACCTTTGCCCCAAATAGTCTTTATTCGGTAGGGGTTTTTGGGGTTGTCTTGAAGCTTCTTGCGAAGTCTAGATATTCGAACATCTGCAGACCGGTCAATTCCATCATATTCGCGACCAATTAACTCGGTATACAATGTGGTTTTCTTTACGACTTGTGAAGGGTTTTCTGCCAACTTCCAAAGCATGTCAAATTCGTGGCTGGTCAATACAATATCGTCATTATTTAGTGTGACTTTTCGTGAATCTTTATCTATGCAGAGTGTGCCAAAGCGCAATATGTGCGGAGATGCGAGCTCAGTATTGCTCTGTTTGAGATGGTTTTCACTAGCGCGCCTGAGTAAGGCGTGGATACGCGCAAGTAACAAGCGAGGTTCAACGGGTTTGAGTATGTAATCATCAGCCCCTAATTCTAGTCCAATCACCTGATCGATACTTTCATTTTTTGCGGTCAAAAATAGTAGTGGTCCTTGGTAAATTTGCCGTAGCATTTTACACAACTGAAATCCGTCAATATCTGGTAGCATAACATCCAAAATGACGACACTAGGCACTTGTGACGAAACATATTCTATTAATCCTTTGCTATCGCCAAAGACTTTGACGGAAAAGCCGTTATTCTCAAGATATTGAGAAACGAGCGTTGACAACCTTGTGTCATCTTCGACGAGTACTAAGTCGATCACTAGAAAATACTCCAAGGATTATTTATTCGTCGACGTTGTTTAATTGGCTGAGTGTATTTGACCAATAGTTGTTTTTCGAAAATAACATCGCCATTTGTTGAGGTTGCTTGAAACCAAGTATTGCGTGATAACTGAATAGGCAGCGATGTGGGTAATTTTGTTAGTGGCCAACAACCAAGCGACACCTCTTTAAGAGCAAAGCAAAGTGTGTTTATGTTGCTATTTTCTAGTTGGTATTGCATTTGAAGATCCATCTCGCAAATCTCGCTACTATTCATGGTAACGCACACATCTGGACCGACTTCAATTGGACTGGCACTTGATATACTGTCAGAACCTTCTGCAAATGCCATACTCGTGCACAATCCACCCATACAAATAAAGAATATGTAGATTATAGGCTTACAAGCCATTTGTATCCCTTAAAACCTGTAAGCTGCGCCAATAAAAAAAGTATTAATGGTATTCTCTGACACTATAGGACTATTTGTGATCCCGCTCCCTAGCCATTCAGTTCCGACCATTGCTAAGCCTTGCCAATTTTCATTTATTGATTTACTCACTAATACGCTTATGCTTGGGTTAAGTGTTGATTCCCCACTATACATTAAGTCCAGAGAATTGGCATCTCTAGACGAGATCCCATAATAGTAATCAATCAACCCATCGCTTTTCCAATTCAGTCGAGCATTAAAAGCAAATTGCCATGAGTTGAATTTTAAGGAATAGCGATAGTTTGCCTCGGCGTGAAAACTGTCATAAGTGCTGCTGATGTCATGCAATACGGATAAGTTTAATTCGCCGGTCTTGGTGTATAGATGAAACCTAAATCCGGCATCGACAGCCCAACGTCTAGTTGCTATGTTGTCAATCGACAAAAAATCAGAATTCGTTAGCCTCATGTCATCACTTTCATTTAAAGGCCCAGTGGGCAATGAAGTTTGGATAAAGCTTTGAGTGAGGAAAATATTTTCGGGGTGCCAAAAAGAAAAGAATGCACGTTCTCTATTTATTTCAACGAAACTTTCAAGCGCATAACTTGCATTGCTTAGCCATTGATAGCCAAGTTCGCCGTTGTCAAAATAAGCTTTTTCTCCATACCAAGCTATGTCGGGTAACAAAACAAGAGGAATATTATCCCCATCTGACAAAGGGTTTGTCCGCACACCCGCACCTATTGCTAGCCCTATTTCCCACTTATTTGTATCAACAAGGTTGTTATGAGTGGAAGGCGATTTCTCTGAAGAATGCAGCTTATCTTCACCAGCAAACGCAACATGTTGTATACACAAAAAAGTTGCTAACAAAACGCAATGAAATAAACAGCCATATTTGTGACGAACAGTATACTGGGACAAACTCAATACTTTATTGCTAGGACTCAATAAAGCAAAGACTACCAAAGCCCTAGTCCAAACTCACTAAGCGATTACAAATATTCACATTTAATCGCATTTATGATCTGAAACAAGGTAATTTTAGTCTTAGGATGAGCTTAAACCTTCGGACATATAAGGAAATCGGAATGCAACAGCAACACAATTTAAACAAAACAAAGCAACTATTTGGCATGAGTATACTTAGTCTTTCCGTGCTAAGTGCTTGTAGTGGCGGTAGCGACAGTGGGAGTGTCCCAGAAATTGAACTGGTTACATCGCCTCCTGAGATTGTACTGAAACAAAACTCGGGTAGCCCGTTGCAATCTTCCGGCGCAAACTCTGTGAGTTTATTTGTTAAAAATGGCATATATCTGAACAACCAACAGCAGTTTTTTACTTTTCTAGAAAATGATGCAGTAAGCACTCCCGCTTCTAGTTCTAGCCGAGGTTTTTCGCAAACTAACACTCAGGAAACTGGTGTGGATGAAGCTGACAGGGTGGAGTACAACGGTGAATATGTATTTGCTGCAGATGTCCCCATTTGGTATCCGGAAGAAGAGTACGCGCCAAAGGTAAGAATACTCCAACGATTAGGTGATGATTCTTTAAACCAAGTGGCAGATCTGGATGTTGCGTCAAGTTATAACGTGGGTGGTCTTTATTTAGCGGACGATAAACTAGCGGTAATCACACAATCTGCACCCAGTTATCCAATTGAAATTTTTAGAACCAGTGTGTTTTTCCCTGGTTTTGGTGGTAACAACGAAGCCACTGTCGATGTAGACATATACGGGCTTGCTGACCCTGCTGAGCCTAGCAATGAAGCTGAAATCAGTATTGAAGGTAGCCTAATTAACAGCCGTAGAATTGGCAATACACTTTTTCTAATCACGCAATACATGCCTATTGTTGAAGGCCTAGTTGTAGGCGCTCAAACAGATGAGGAGCTTGTCAGCAACTACAATACTTTGTTGCAACTAGACGATGAAGCACTGATACCCACTATTACTGTCAATGACAATGAATTCTCGTTGTTTTCGTTTGATGACTGTGTGATCCCTGCAGACACAAATAGTGATGAAGGCAATGCGCAGTTACTCACAGTGATAAAAATTGACTTAGACAAGCCAGAGGATTTTGATGCTACCTGTTTAAGCGCTGTTGCTGACAATATCTACATGTCGCCAGAAAACCTATATTTAACATCTGGTTATTTTGAGTCTACCAACATTCATAAAGTCAATTTAAGTAGTCTTAGTTACAAAGCCTCGGGCGTTGTTGATGGCATATTGGGGGGAAGAGGGGCGCCGAACTTGCGACTAAGTGAGCATGACGACCACTTGCGTGTGTTGACGACTGACTACTCGGATTTTTCTGATCCTGAACACCAATTATATATATTAAACGAATCTTCAGACAGCTTGGAAGTGGTGGGGCAGTTGCCAAATGATGCACAACCAGAGCCCATTGGAAAGGAAGGGGAAGATGTGTTTGCAGTCAGGTACTTTGGAGATCAAGCTTATGTGGTGACCTTTGAACAAATTGATCCATTATATGTTCTTGATTTGTCCGACCACACTGCACCTGAAGTGGCTGGTAGCCTCGAAATACCGGGTTTTTCAAGTTACCTCCATCCAATTGGAGAAAATTTAGTGCTGGGTATTGGGCAGGAAGTGAATCAAGGCAATTTACCCAGAAATGGCGAAGATGTATTGATACTGCCGACGACATCTGGGATGAAAGCCAGTTTATTTGATGTTTCCGATCCTTCTTCGCCTATTGTGCGGGCTGAACAAGTGTGGGAAAACTCGTACACCCCAGTTGAATTCGATTACCGTGCGTTGTCTGTATTGCAAGAAGGTGATACGTATAAATTTGCCATGCCAGTTGAAACATGGATCCACGACGATAGGTTTTTCTCTCGTTCAGAATACAGTCTAGTTGGACTGCAAGTGGATGTGAATGCCATGACAATGGAACAAGCTGTGCGTCTTACTGTCGAACAAGATGAAAATGAACTATACATATACGGTGGTGAAGACCGGAGCATAATCCATGGGGACAACATCTATTATTTGCGTGGAAATAGCTTTTGGCATGGGACTTGGTCAATAGATAGCAAAGTAACAGGGCCATATTAGTTTTAGAGTAGCACCTTCACGGAAGGAAGGTGGGGGGACTCACATTTTGCGAGTCCCTTTTTTATTGCTTTTGTATAGTCAGTATGGGCTCTTCATCATCGGATACATCGAGTACAAAGGTGTACATGGCGGTTTCGTCAGGGGTGAACTGTAAGTTGGCTGAGTCGCTTGCACAATAGAGATCAATATCATCATTAATCTCTACTGATTGATTGCCAAACTTAAGGCCGCAATTGAGTTCGTGAGCCCAAATTTTATCTGCAACCTTAAAATCATAGGGCTGACCGTCTGCAATCAGCTCTATTGTGACTCTGTACTTATACTCTTCGATGGCGAGTAAACGATAATCGTCTGGTGCTTCCCACCAATTAAATACACCTCGTAAGTACATACTGGAATAGTCTTTTGGCGCATCATTGGTAAAAATACTTTCGGCCGACTGCATAGTGGTACAAGCTTGTAAGAACAAGTATGCACCGCATAAAACCATGGTTTTGGTCGTAAACCGCATCGTGTTTAATCCCTTATACGTTTATCAACGATATATCCGCTACACTCAGAAACGCCAAGCGCACATTTGCCACTATAGCTATTCGATTCGCTTTGACTTTCTCATCATCAGCCATGATCATCACTTTGTCGAAGAAATTGGACAAAGGTGCCTCTAGTGAGGAGAGTTTAACTAACAAATCAGCATAATCTATGCTCCCAGTATCAGCAGATACTAAGCCTTGAATATCTTCAAACGACTCAAACAACGCGGCTTCTTCGTCTGCTTCGAACAATTCAGTGTTTATTGAGGAGTACTCATTTAACTCAATATTGTTTTTATTGAGGATGTTACTCACTCGTTTATTTCCTGCTATCAAACTAGCGCCCGCTTGTGACTTAGCGAAATCGGCAACTGCTTGGATACGCAAATTAATATCACTGAGCGAATAACTATCGGTAACTGCCATGACAGCGTTAACTAGATCGCTACTAACGCCAAGATCCGCATAAAACGGCTTGCACCTATCAAGTAGGAAAGCTAAGACCTGTTCTTTTGTTTGAGGGTTTTTTAATTTGTCGGAGAAAGTTGCGATGACGCCATCAATCAGCAATGAAAGATCGATATCGAGCTTGTTGTCGACCAAAATTCTCAATATACCAATCGCACTTCGCCTAAGTGCAAAGGGGTCTTTATCGCCTTTGGGTATTTTGTTGATGCCAAATATACCCACGAGAGTATCTAGTTTTTCCGCCAATGAGACCAATGTTCCCTCCATTGACGAAGGTAATTTGTCATTGGCGAAGCGCGGTAAATATTGCTCTTCGATTGCTAGTGCTACCGCAGCATTCTCTCCATCGTGGTTGGCATAGTGCTTACCCATGGTTCCTTGAATTGAGGTAAATTCCATTACCATGTTCGACACTAGGTCGGCTTTTGCTAGTAAAGCCGCCCTATGTGCATTTTGCAAAACCGTGTGGTCTAGCTTGCATGCTTTGCCAATAAGTTGGGTAATATCTGCAACACGTGCGGATTTTTCTGCAACCGTGCCTAAATCTTTCTGGAACAGGATAGTACTCAACTGCTTTGCTTTGCTTTCTAAGCTCGTTTTTTTGTCGGCTTCAAAAAAGAAGCGGGCATCAGAAAGGCGAGGGCGGATCACTTTTTCGTTCCCAGTGATAACTTGGCTGGGGTCTTTGCTCTCAATATTTGAAACGAATAAGAACGTATTGCTCAAGGAACCATCGGTATTGAGCAAAGGAACGTATTTTTGATCGTCCTTCATCGTATATATCAAGGCTTCTTTGGGGACTGCCAAAAACTCGTTTTCGAAGGTTGCTTTGAGTACTACCGGCCATTCTACTAGGGACGAAATTTCTTCAAGCAGGTTTTGATCATAGTCTGCATGTAAGCCAAGTGAGCTGGCCATTTCTTCGAGTTGCGTTTTTATCGTGTTAACGCGCTCTTCGTATTTTACCAACACATATTGATCACGCATCACATCGACATAGTCATCCGCTTTGGGTATGGCTACGCGATGATCGCCGTGAAATCGGTGTCCAGAGGTTTGTCTGCCTGATTGCAGACCAAATAGCTCTATGTCAATGATTTCGCTACCATATAACACGCAAATGGTATGGACTGGGCGTATAAACTCGGCAGCAGAACTTCCCCAGCGCATTGGTTTGGGGATGGGTAATTGTTTCAACGCACGTTCTAAAGCACCTTGTAACTCGGCATCCAAAGACTGGCCAGCGACAGTTGCTTTGTGTAATAGCCATTCGCCTTTTGGCGTCACTAAACGTTCTGCTTGAGTGATGTCAATGCCATTTGACTTTGCCCAGCCTATTGCAGCCGGTGTGGCATTACCTTCTGCATCAAACGCGACAGATACGGCAGGGCCGCGCTTTTCAACTTGTTTATCAGCTTGTACGCGTTCGCAGTTACTGACTAACACGCCTAAACGTCTGGGTGCGCCAAAAGCACTCGCATGCTCGTAAGTAAACCCAAGCTTTTTTAACTCGGCTACAAGGAAAGTACAAAAGGTGTCACTGAGCTTTTTCAGTGTTTTTGGTGGAAGCTCTTCAGTGCCTAATTCAATTAATAAGTTTTCTGTATTGCTCATTATTCTGCAGCTCCATTGCAAAGAGGGAAGCCCAGTGCTTCACGAGATGCGTAGTACATTTCTGCACAGGCTTTAGCCAATGTTCTTACTCGAAGAATATAACCTTGACGCTCGGTCACCGAAATTGCGTGTCGCGCATCTAAAAGGTTAAAGGCGTGGGACGCTTTCATTACCTGCTCATATGCGGGCAGAGGTAAGGCTTCTTGAATTAACTTTTGGCACGCTTTCTCACATTGATCGAAGCTTTCAAATAAAAATGCAACGTCGGCATGCTCAAAGTTGTATGCAGATTGTTCTTTTTCGTTTTGTAAGAACACATCACCATAAGTTACGGTGCCAAACGGCCCTTTTGTCCATACCAAGTCGTAGATGCTATCCACGCCTTGCATATACAACGCGAGTCTTTCTAAGCCATAGGTAATTTCACCTGTGACTGGGCGGCATTCTAAGCCGCCGACTTGCTGAAAGTATGTAAACTGGGTGACTTCCATTCCATTCAGCCAAACTTCCCAACCCAAGCCCCAAGCCCCTAAGGTAGGCGATTCCCAGTTGTCTTCTACAAAGCGGATATCATGAACTTTTGGATCAAAGCCAAGCATCTCTAACGAGCCTAAATAGAGCTCTTGAATGTTGTCAGGTGAAGGCTTTAGCATCACCTGAAACTGATAGTAGTGCTGCAAGCGATTGGGGTTTTCTCCGTAGCGGCCATCTGTGGGGCGGCGACAGGGTTGCACATGCGCACTACTCATAGGCTCAGGACCTAGAGAACGCAAAAATGTCATTGGGTGAAAAGTGCCTGCCCCAACCTCCATATCGAGAGGCTGGATAATGACGCAGCCTTGGCGCGCCCAATAGTCTTGCAGCGCCAAAATTAAACCTTGAAAGGTATTTAAGTCGTAGTTATGCATCCGCGTGATCGTGTTAGCTAGTTAGAAATTCAAAAAGGCCAGCATTATAGCGTGATTCACGCAGATTTGGTATCTTAGGGATTGTTCACGTGAAAGTGTCTTAATTTATCGATATCAAGCCTAACTCGGCTATCAAATTCACTTTCAATTTGCTCCCTTTCTTTATCTTGTTGTTTGCGCTCTTTTTTACTTAGGGCTTTTCTGGCATCTAAAGTGGGGAAGTGTTGAATGCGATCATAAAGCTCATATACCGCTGGAAATTGCTGGCGATAATTGGGTTGTGGCAATATTGGCATAGCTTCGAGCAAATGCCAGAGACGAATGACACCCTCTGAAAGGTCACATTGCTGTTGTTGCATCGCGAAAGCAATGGTTTGAATACTGTCTACAATAGTTTGGCACCGTTTGTCTCTTGCCATTGCTTGGCGCTTATTTTGTGCTTGCAACAAAAACAATAGTCGCCCAGCGTAAACGCCTAAGCCAATAACGATAAGTGCAGCTACTAGTATTAAAATCCAATAAAGCATGATTAGTTAATTCTTAAATTCATCAATACTAATTGCATCTAAAGATGAAAATGGATCAGTATCGCTTGTTTCATTTTCTTCTTCACTGGCGATGCCAAGCATTTCACATAGTTGAGCATGTCGTGCAAGTTTTGTGTCAAGGTAGGTTTGTTCGGATGACGTGAGAGTCGATTGTTGTTGTTTTTCTAGCAAAACATCGAGTTTATGATCGTTTTCGATTGCGTCTAACTCGTCTTGCGGCGAAAAATACCGTTTTTCTACCTGCTTCGTTTTTGTTTTCTTAAACGGTGCATCTTTGTATTTGTCTAAATTGACGCTTGCTTTACTGCCTACTCGAGGATCTTTCTTGGTAGTATGATTGTTCGCTTGGTTTGATGTCATATTTAACATTTGACGGGAACCAGGCTTTTTACCACTTCTGTTTTTAGGTTTTCCACTTGAAGTGACTTTTGCTGGGCGCTCGTCTTTACTCACCCCAATCTTTCCAATTTTTCTCGATTTTTTTTGTCTTGCCATAATGGTTTCCAATGAAGATGCTATTGTCGTGATGGCTTTTGAACACAGTTTGTGTTTGAGGGTGCATATTTTAACACAGGCAAAGAAAAAGGTGATAACCCGAAGATTATCACCTTATATTAATTAGTGTCTGACGACACCTCTCCCGTTTTGCACGTCTTGTACTTAGCTGACTCACTATCTTTTTATTATTATTAACTAGTTGATCAGTATTGTTGTAGGTATTCCATTACGCTTTCTTATACTTTGATACTACTCATAAAAGAAGCTTTAATCAAGCCCTGTTTGTAGCTTGTTTAGATAATACTCAAAAAAATTATATTTACAACTTTTTTACAATACAACCGAGTCGTCTTCTTACGGTATCGAGCTAAAAATATGTGTGTCTAAATCAATGCAAACCTTCGAGGTATTTAGACAAGACATCAATATCTTTGTCACTTAGACGAGCGGCGATATTTCGCATCATTTCATTCATGTCGTTATTTCTGTCGCCCGCTCTAAACATTTCAAGTTGCTGTTTTGTGTACGCAGCGTGCTGACCACCAATAACAGGAAAGCCAGCTAGGTTCATGCCGCCGCCATCAGGGCCATGACAAGCGATACATGCGGTTATACCTCGTTCAGCGTCGCCACCACGATACAAAGCTTCACCTTCTTCAATCACATCTTCAGGTGTTTCACCGATTTTTAGCTCTTGGCTAGAAAAGTACACAGCAAGGTCTTTCATGTCTTGCTCAGAGAGCGGCATGGCCATCCCGTTCATTACTGCGTTGTTTCTTCCCTCTTTACCTCCAGTGCTGGCGGCAAGTTTGAATTCTTTAAGTTGTTTTAATATGTAACCCGCGTGTTGTCCCGCTAATTTTGGATTTAAGTTAATTGCGCTATTGCCGTCAGCACCGTGGCAAGCGGCACAGGTAACTGATTTTGCTTTACCTGACTCGGCATCACCGTCTACTGCGAATGCAGTTGTGCTCAATAAGGTTAATCCGAAAAGTAAACATAATTTTTTCATACTTAAATTCTCTAAAGATGAGGAATAACATACCTATAACGGCAGTGGTGGTGTATTTTACACAATTAAGCAGTTAAAAAAACCGTTTGTTGGTAATACAATGGATTTAAATCAATGAAAGATAAGCAGCCTCTAACTACATTTGTAAACTTATGCTGTCTATTCAGCAAATTTTTGAGGTGGTATGTCATATTTTACGAAAGCTAAGTTTTTAACCAGCGCACCTGGTATCACGCATTTGAGTCCTTTTGAGGGGATCGAAATAGCCTTTGCTGGGCGTTCAAATGCGGGAAAATCTAGTGCCTTAAATAAGCTTACGCGGCAAAAAAACTTAGCAAGAACAAGCAAAACACCGGGTAGAACCCAGTTGATCAACTTGTTCGAACTTGATGAGTACAGGCGATTGGTGGATTTACCAGGTTATGGCTATGCACAAGTGCCTATTGCGATGAAAAAGAAATGGCAAAAGTCTTTAGGTGAATACCTGCAAAAACGCGAGTGTTTGCGTGGGTTGGTGGTACTTATGGACATTCGGCACCCTTTGAAAGATCTTGACCAAGATTTGATTTTTTGGGCGGTAAGTGCCAAATTGCCTGTGCTCATTTTGCTAACGAAGGCAGATAAATTAAAAGCCGGGAAGCGTAAGGCGCAAACTTTGATGGTGCGCGAGGCAGCTTTGGCATTTCAGGGTGATGTGAGTGTTCATGCATTTTCTTCGTTGTCAGGGATAGGCTTGAGTGAAGCTGAAAATAAACTTATGACATGGCTGGAAGTAAGTAAAACAACAAACGACGATGAGTAAAAAAAGAAAGCCCCGCAACACACTAACGGGGCTTTACTACTCAGGGAGAACAACACATTCGTAGCTTAAGAGTGCGGTTAAATCAGAAAGTTCATATTTATTTTAAATTAATTTGATTAATCTTCTTTTTTAGGTCGACAGAGGTGATGCGCCAATAGGTATTAATGCGCTTCATCCCAATTATTACCAACACCTGCTTCTACTTCTAATGGTACTGACAGCTCGACGCAATTTTGCATGAGTTCACATATTTTGTTTTTGTGAGCGTCTAACTGGCTTTCTTTTATCTCAAAAACTAATTCATCATGTACTTGCATGATCATTACGACACTGTCGTCATCAAGCGAATCAATCCACGCGGCGACGTCTATCATAGCTTTCTTAATGATATCAGCTGCGGTGCCTTGCATCGGGGCATTAATGGCTGCACGTTCCGCACCTTTGCGACGCGCACCGTTGCTTGCATTGATGTCAGGTAAGTATAGCCTGCGGCCAAATACTGTGCTGACATAGCCGACAGATTTTGCAGACTCTCTTGTCGCTTCCATGTAGTCAAGTACACCAGGGTATCGCGCAAAATAGGTATCCATGTACTGCTGTGCATCGTGACGGGATATATGTAGTTGTTTGGATAGGCCAAAGGCACTCATGCCGTAAATGAGGCCGAAATTAATTGCTTTTGCACTTCGTCGTTGATTGTCTGTAACAGCTTCTTCAGCTATGGAAAAAATTTCTGAAGCAGTAGCTCGGTGAATATCTTTGCCGTGATTAAATGCATTCAGCAAGCCCTCGTCTTTGCTCAAATGTGCCATAATCCTGAGTTCGATCTGTGAATAGTCAGCGGCGACAATCTTGTAGTTTTCTCGAGGTACAAACGCTTGTCTGACCTGTCTGCCTTCTGGTGTACGAATAGGAATATTTTGCAAATTTGGATCCGTCGACGATAAGCGACCGGTCGCCGTCACCGCCTGATGATAGGAGGTATGCACACGGTTTGTACGATGATTAATCATCTTAGGCAGTTTGTCGGTGTAGGTGTTTTTCAGCTTAGTCAGTCCTCGGTATTGCATGAGCAAAGCGGGGAGTGGGTAATCGTTTGCTAATTCTTGCAATACCTCCTCAGAGGTAGATGGCGCACCTTTCGGGGTTTTTTTCACGATAGGCAAGCCCATTTTTTCAAACAGAATCGTTTGCAATTGCTTAGTAGAGCTTAAATTAAAGCTTTCACCCGCCATTTCGTGCACTTGCTTTTCTAGTTCTACGATTCGACTAGCCAAGTTTTGGCTTTGCTGACCTAGCATTTGTGCATCGATTAACACCCCAGTTTGTTCCATTTTTGCTAATACAGTGGAAAGCGGGGTTTCAATCGTCTCTAAGATCTCAGGCAGCTTATCTTCATTTGCTAATAAACCGCTTAAAGCTTGAAATAAACGAAAGGTTACGTCAGCGTCTTCGGCGGCATATTTGCCTGCAATGTCGATATCCAATTGATTAAATGTGAGTTGTTTAGCACCTTTTCCTGCAATTTCTTCAAAGCTAATACATTTGTGCCCTAGGTATTTCAGTGACAGGCTATCCATATCGTGCCGAGTCGCAACACTGTTTAATACGTAGGATGCTAGCATGGTGTCACAGGCGATGCCCTTTAGTTCTAGATCGTAGTTCGCGAGCACATTTTGATCGTACTTTATATGTTGTCCGACTTTTTTGATTTGCTCTGAAGCAAAAATGGGTTTTAGTGCTGACAATACTTGCTGTCTGTCGAGCTGTTCTGGCGCATCAGGATAATCGTGAGCAAGTGGAATGTAACACGCATCATTTTCTGCAAAAGCGAAGGATATGCCGACCAATTCAGCTTCCATGTAATCCAAGCTTGTTGTCTCGGTATCCACGGCAAATAATGTGGCGCTTTTAAGTTTTTGCAAAACCTTGTCGAACTGCGTTTGACTAAGTACTATTTCGTAAACGCTGCGATCAATCTGTGCACTTGCAGCATCGTTACCGTTATCCGTTGCTGTTTGTTTTTCAGAGCCGCCATTTATTGCATCGTCAACATATTCATCACCTTGGTCACTGACTTCAGCCAGCCACTTTTTGAATTCTAAGTTGGCAAATTGTTCTCTAAGGGTGGGCTTGTCTAATTCTTTTAAGCTTAACTCCTCTAGTGAGAAAGGGAGAGTCAAGTCCGTGACTATCGTGGCTAGCTCGTATGATAAGAACGCTTGTTCTTTATATGCTTCCATCTTTTTTGCCATGGTTTTAGCGCCACGAAAGTCCAAGCTCGCTATTTTATCTAAGTTGTCATATATCTCTCGGATACCGCCTATGCCGTTTAGCATTGCTATGGCACTTTTATCGCCGACACCGGGTACACCAGGAATATTGTCTACTTTGTCTCCCTTGAGTGCCAAGTAGTCGATGATTAACTCCGCAGGTACGCCAAACTTTTCCAATACACCCGCTTTGTCCATCGTAGTTTTGGTCATTGTATTAATAAGACTCACTTGGTCATTTACCAGTTGTGCCATATCTTTATCACCTGTACTAATAACACAAGCTTTGCCTTGTTCACTTGCTTGTCGAGCCAGCGTACCAATGACGTCATCGGCTTCCACTCCCTCTTGTACAATCATTGGAAATCCCATTGCTTCGACAATCACATGTAAAGGGGCAATTTGACTCCGAAGCTCTTCAGGCATAGGCGGGCGATTGGCTTTATACTCTTGGTAAATGTCGTCTCTAAATGTCTTGCCTTTGGCATCAAATACAACAACCATCTCTTTGGGGGAGTAATCTTTTACTAAGCTGCGAAGCATATTTACTACACCGTAAATAGCGCCTGTGTCTTGCCCTTTCGAATTGGTCAAAGGAGGTAAACCGTGGAATGCACGAAACAAGTAAGAAGAACCGTCGACAAGAACTAAAGGGCTGGTTTGTGTGTTGTGCATAGTAAGATCGCTTGTGGTAATGACTGTGTATTAAGTATATGAAATAAAAAAGAAATAATAAAAATATTTGTTGAAAACCCTGTGGATAACTTTGTTAATAAACTAAAACAAAGACATAAAAAATCTACCTTTTTCTTTTGAAAAAAGCATCCGTAGTAGTTTTGCAGGGATTACAACTAATGGCAAAATGCCTAATATCCATACCAATTTTATTATTGTTTTGTAGAAGCACCCATTTGTTTACGACAAGAATAAATGGTGTTGTATCATTGCTTCTGTGTATGTACAAACGCAAGGGGATTGCCTTTGTCATTTCGTTAAATTTAACACAAAAATATGCCATGCCAAGAAATTAATTTATTATTTTTTTTATCTTTGAAGGTCAATAGCTTATAAATACAAAATAAAAATTGGCATTCTGCTTGTCGAAGATTTCATAAGCGTTGTAGACTATATCAGTAGCATCACAACCAAGGTTATTTTAGCTTGCAATATCGAGCAATCATAAGGATCTTAGGGCTGCTAGTTGCGATTTTTAGCGTAACTATGCTGCCTCCAGCACTTATCTCTCTAATATATGAAGATGGCGGTGGCTTGGCTTTTGTGGTGGCCTTTTTTCTTAGCCTGTTTACAGGTTTAATCATTTGGTACCCATACCGCCGCAGTAAGCAAGATTTGCGAGCAAAAGAAGGCTTTTTAATTGTTGTCCTTTTTTGGACGGTGCTCGCGGGCATTGGTGCCTTACCTTTTGCCCTGTTAGAACAGCCGCAAATGACCATTACCGATGCCATATTCGAGTCCTTTTCTGGGCTGACTACTACGGGTGCAACAGTAATCGAAGGTATCGAGTTTTTGCCCACGGCCGTGCAGTTTTACCGCCAACAGCTGCAATGGCTCGGTGGTATGGGTATTATTGTACTCGCAGTTGCCGTATTACCCATATTGGGCGTAGGGGGGATGCAACTATACCGTGCAGAAACGCCAGGGCCGGTAAAAGACTCAAAGATGACACCTCGTATTGCCGATACGGCCAAGCACCTATGGTATATTTACTTGTCGTTAACCCTAGCTTGTACCTTTGCATATTGGCTCGCTGGTATGTCTTTGTTTGATGCGATTTGTCATGCATTTTCTACGATTGCGATTGGTGGCTTTTCAAACTACGATGCCAGCCTCGGCCATTTCAATAGTGTTGCGGTTAACGTGGTCTGTGTCATATTTTTGTGGATTGCTGCACTCAATTTTTCGTTGCACTATGCTGCCGTAAGTGGTCGAAATATAAAAAATTACTTTCGCGATCCGGAGTGTAAGTCCTTTTTTACTATTCAGTTTGCCTTGATCACAGTGTGCTTTTTGGTATTGGTAAAATTTGAAGTGTACGATAGCGCCGAGGCCTCCTTAGATCAGGCATTGATTCAAGCCGTATCGATAAGTACGACAGCAGGGTTTGCTACAACCGACTTTTCATCATGGCCAGCGTTTTTACCTATCTTACTGATATTTTCTAGCTTTATCGGTGGTTGTGCAGGTTCTACCGGCGGCGGCTTAAAAGTAATCCGCGTACTGCTATTGTTTTTACAAGGCAAGCGAGAAATAGATAGGCTTATTCACCCCAAAGCCGTTTACGCCGTAAAGTTGGGCGACCGTGCGATGCCCAATAGAGTGATAGATGCCGTGTGGGGTTTTTTTGCAGCCTACGCCATTGTCTTTGTATTTATTATGATTGGCCTAATTGGTACTGGCCTTGACAATATCACCGCCTTTTCAGCGACCGCAGCTACCCTTAACAATCTAGGCCCAGGCTTAGGCACCGTTGCGGGTACTTACGCAGAAGTATCGGATTCCGCAAAGTGGCTACTGGTTATGGCAATGCTATTTGGTCGCTTAGAAGTATTTTCGTTGCTCGTATTGTTTTCCCCTACTTTTTGGCGGAGTTGATTTCTTCCGTTGTATGAGAGATTGTTTTGGGAAGCTTGTGGGTACGATGCATCTCGGAACTTATTTGGTTTTATTGAGTGGTGTTGGCTGATTCAAAAAGCTCAAGAAAGTCCATACACAGACCCACACTGTGCATATGAGTGAGCAGCAAGGTCGGCGATTACAAACCCTGCTTGGTAATGATTAGGGGGACGAGGCAGTGAATAAGAAGGGCTTGGGTGCACTCAATGATGCGGTAAACAGCGATGAGCCGAACACCAATGAATATCCTCTTAGATTCCCACGTTTTTATCTGGCTCAACACAGCACCTGAGTGGCTTCTCGACCGATAGATTTGGCAATGTGCTGGATAATAGTCCTTTTTTAGAGTAAGTAAGATAACTACTGTCAAAGATAACTTTTATACGTCATTGGCGTATGATTAATTTTAATGTTATATTCACGAAATGGTAATTATTGAAACGCCTATATTCACCAAACTCATAACAGAGTTGATGAGTGATGACGAATACAAAGACTTGCAGGAAGCATTGGTTAGCAGGCCGGATAGGGGCGCAATAATCAAAAACAGTGGCGGCCTCAGAAAGGTTCGTTGGGCTCTAGAAGGACGGGGCAAGAGTGGTGGAGTAAGGGTTATTTATTACTGGATGACCGACAATGATCAGCTTTATATGTTGTTGGCTTACCCAAAAAATGTGCAGGAGAACCTGACAGATTCACAGCTTAAAAAGTTAAAGCAAATTTTAGAGAGGTGGTCAGAATGAATGAGGACATGTTTGAACAATTAATAGAAAGCGTTAGTCAAGCTGATGATATTATCAACGGTACCGCTAAGCCTTCTCGTGTAACTGAATTTGCTGAGCCCCAAGTCAAAGCTATTCGCGCCAAAACGGGATTAACACAAAGCCGGTTTGCTGATGTTTTGGGTGTGAGCAAACGCACGTTAGAGAATTGGGAACAAGGCCGCCGCCATCCAACTGGTCCAGCTCGCGCTTTACTTAAAATTTTAGATGCTAACCCTAAGTACGCTCTGGAAGCACTTAATCACTGAATAGCCGTTAAAAGTCGAGTGCCTTGACCGATGCGTTTGGCAATGCGCTCGGGAACTCTGTTAAAAATAGTCTGCTTTGCGGTGGTAATAAATCGAATCAAAGCAGAGACGTTGAAAGAGCCAAAAATTACACTTCACCCAAAAAACAAAGCGCTGGGCTGGAATAGTTTTTCTACATCACGGATGAATTTTTTATCTACCAAAAACAAAATCACGTGATCGTTGGCTTTTATAATCGTATCGCTGTGCGCAATAATCACTTCGTCGTTTCGTACAACGGCGCCTATGGTTGTGCCGGGCGGTAACTTTATATCGTCTATTTGCTTGCCGACGACTTTTGAAGTGTTCTCGTCACCATGGGCGATGGCTTCAATCGCTTCTGCAGCGCCTCTTCGTAGTGAGTGAACGTTTACTATGTCACCACGCCTGACGTGGGTGAGCAAGGCTGAAATGGTGGCTTGTTGAGGTGAAAAGGCAATATCAATATCTCCACCTTGTACCAAATCGACGTATGCACTGCGTTGAATGAGCACCATGGCTTTTTGTGCGCCCATGCGTTTAGCTAACATGGCTGACATAATATTCGCTTCGTCGTCATTAGTTACGGCGATAAAGGCGTCGACTTGTTCTACGCTTTCTTCCTGCAGCAAGCTGGCGTCAGAGGCATCGCCTTGAAACACAATGGTTTGGTCTAGCACGGTAGACAGGTACTCCGCACGTTCTGCGCTATATTCGATGAGTTTTACGTTGTGCTTTCCTTCGAGGCGTTTGGCTAAACCTGCACCAATGAGTCCGCCCCCAGCTATCATTATGCGCTTATAACTGGACTCGAGTTTTTGCAGTTCGCTCATTACTGCGCGAATGTGCTTGGTGTCGGCTATAAAAAACACTTCGTCATCAGCTTCGATAACGGTAGAGCTTAGCGGTCGAATTGGGCGACCGCGACGATAAATTGCGGCTACGCGGGTTTCGACATTGGGCATGTGCTCTTTTAAGGCAGATAAGGCGTGACCGACGAGCAAACCGCCGTAATACGCTTTTACGGCCACAAGGCTAGCTTTACCTTCTGCAAATTCAACGACTTGTAGTGCCCCAGGGTAATCTATTAGGCGTTTAATGGCGGTAGTTACCAGTTGTTCTGGTGCAATTAAATGATCAACCGGTATATCTTGGTGTTTGTATAGCTGTGATTGATAAATGATGTACTGCTCAGATCGTACACGCGCGATTTTGGTCGGTGTTTTGAACAGACTGTAGGCCACTTGGCAGGCCATCATATTGCTTTCGTCGCTGTTGGTCACTGCAATGAGCATGTCGGCGTCTTCGGCACCTGCTTTTTTTAGCACATCTGGGTGGGAGCCAATGCCACAAATAACCTGCAGATCCAAGCGGCTTTGCAGACTTTCCAGCACCTTGATATCAGAGTCAACAATGGTTATTTCATTTTGTTCGCCAACTAGGTTTTCTGCAAGTGTCCCGCCTACCTGACCTGCGCCGATAATTATTATTTTCATATTAGCGTGTTCTTGTCATTCTATTTTGACTTTATCAATCTTGCGTAAAAGAAACCATCCATTTCTTGTTCACCGGGTAAAATTTGCCAACCATAACTTTGGCCCTCACAACTCAGAGCATGGCTTATTGGTGATAGCTGGGCATCTTTGTGTGTATTGAGAAATTGTTCTATTTGCAGGGTATTTTCTACTTTTAAAATAGAACAAGTCGCATAGAGTAGGGTGCCACCTGGTTTCAGTTTAGCCCAAGCTTGTTCGAGAATGTCACTTTGGAGTGCAACCAAGACTTCAATATCTTGGCGTTTACGCAACCATTTAATGTCTGGGTGCCGGCGAATAATACCGGTTGCTGAGCAAGGTGCATCCAGCAGTATTTTGTCGAACATCGGTAGCGCTTCGATTTCTGTTAGCGCACACGCATCTGCCTCCAAAAGCTTAATTCTTTGTAGGCCTTTAAGGTGTGCACGCTCAAGATTTTCACGCATCGTGTCCAAGCGCTTGTTTACTTTGTCCACGGCATAAATAGTGCCAAGTTCGGGGCAGCTATCGTACAGTGCTAGTGTTTTTCCGCCTGGTGCAGCACAACAATCAAGAATTAGTTCACCTGCATTGACATCGAGTAAATGTGTGCATTGTTGTGCGGCGTAATCTTGCACATTAAACCAGCCTTGCTCATAGCCGGGTAGGGCAGGCACGCTAGCTTGTGAAAGTACTTTAATCGCTGTATTTGTGACACATTCGTAGTCAATACCCGCTTGTTCAAGTGCTTGACAAAAACTACCGACAGAAATTTTTTGTTGATTTACCCGCAGCCAAAGTGGGGCTTTTTTATTGGATTGCTGAGCAATATCTTGCCAACTTTCGGGATAATCGGCTTGCAGTTGTTTGAATAGCCATTTGGGTAAGTCGTAGGCAATATGTGGCTGAGGGAAAGGTAATTCGGCAATTTTTTTGCGGGTAAAGTTACGCAAAATGGCATTGACTAAGCCCGCAAATTTAGGCTGCCCTAACACTTTTGCTGCGTTTACGGTTTCTGAAACGGCGGCATGATCTGAAGTACGCATGCTATGAATTTGAAACAGCCCAAGCATAATGACATGCTCAATGATTTTTTGTTTACCTTTTAGCGGTTTTTCTAGTAGAGAATGCGTCCAAAACTGCAATTTAGGGAGTACCCGCAAGCAACCATAAATCACTTCTTGTATCCATGCTTTGTCTTGGCTTTTATTGTATCGGGCAAAGATCATGGGCATGATATCTCGGCTCGAACGACCGTTCTCTAATACTTCAAACAAAGCCCATGCAGCGTCAGCGCGTAAGTCTATTTTATGTGATATTCGTTGTTGACTATTCAAAGCAGGCATTGACCAGGTGCAAACAAATCGGGCTTGCCATTGACTAAATCAGCAATGGCTTGTCGCTTCTTGTTGGGTAATTGAATTTGTTTAATCAGCAGTAAACCACTCGCACATTTGATTGAAAGACCATCTTTTGAGTATTCTGTAATTTCCCCGCAAGCGCTTTTTTCAAAGCTTTTTGCACTTACTGGTTCTGCTTCCCATATTTTAATCGCTTGGCCATTATAATCAAACCAAGCTACCGGCCACGGATTAAAAGCTCTTACATTTCTAGCGAGTTGTTGAGCGTCTAGTGACCAATCACATCGCGCTTCTTCTTTGCTCAGTTTTTTTGCATAAGTTGCTTGATCGTTGTTTTGCTCAGTGGCTTCAAGTGTATCAAGCTTCGCTAGGGTGTCGACAAGAGTGCGGGGTCCCAATGCTGCCAGTTTGTTGTACAAGCTGGCGCTGGTATCGTTGTCTTCTATTGCGAGGGTAGCAATTTGTATTACCTTGCCAGTATCCAAGCCTTTATCCATTTGCATGATGGCAACACCCGTTTCTTTGTCACCTGCCCAAATCGCCCGTTGGATTGGCGCAGCACCTCGCCACTTGGGTAGAATAGAACCGTGCACATTGATGCATCCACGCTTGGGAATGTTAAGTATATGCTCGGGTAGCAACAAGCCGTAAGCAACGACTACCATCACATCAGCGTGATAGCTGGCTAGCTTGTCTGCAGCACCCTCGTCGCTGAACTTTAGGGGCTGTTCTACGGCGATATTGTTGGCCTGTGCAAGGGACTTCACTGCACTAGGGGTAAGTTTTTTGCCTCGACCCGCAGGGCGGTCGGGCTGACTGTAAACGGCTACTATTTCATGCTCGGTATTGAGTAGAGCCTGAAGGTGAGCGGCGGCGAAATCGGGCGTACCCGCAAATACAATTCTCAATTATTTTCCTATGACGCTTTGTTTATTAATCGCGCTTCTTTTTCTAACTTTTTACGAATTCTTTGACGCTTTAGGGGCGATAGGTAATCGACAAACAGTTTACCTTCTAAGTGATCAAGTTCATGTTGAATACATACAGCAAATAGCCCCTCTGCTTCTACTTCAAACTCTTCACCGTTTTTATCTAAGGCCCGTACTTTGACTTTTTCTGCTCTATCCACTTTTGCATAATTTCCAGGAACCGAGAGGCAGCCTTCTTCGCTTATTTTAGAGCCTTCTTTTTCGACTATTTCAGGGTTGATGAATACCCTTGGTTCGTTTTGCTCTTCGGATACATCCATCACTACCACGCGTTTGTGGACATTCACTTGGGTGGCGGCTAAGCCCACGCCTTTTTCTTCTTTCATTGTGTCGAACATGTCTTCGACCAGTTGTTTTATTGTGTCATCCACCGATGTCACTGGCGCAGCAACGGTACGAAGACGTTCATCTGGGAATGTGAGTACTTCTAAAACTGCCATACAAAACCGCCCTTTGATTCAGTATAAATATTTATACGCATAAAGCAGAATATGTATCTATATACATACTGCTGCAAGATAAGATGCGTGCTTAGGTTATACGTGTTGTGTTTTACCTGTAATAAGGGTTAATTAAACAGATTTCAAACCGATAAGTAATTATACAGCAGTCAGTAGATAGATAAACTAAATTGAACACGCTTGGGATTGAGGCAAATATTTAATGGTAAAAATTCACAGGTATATTTCCCGTATTGCACTATTTTACGCCCTTGCTTTAGGTGCGGTACTGCATGCTTCAGCCGATATCATTGAAATAAAGCAAGATGCACCTTCTACCTATGTGGTAGAAAAAGGCGATACCTTGTGGGACATTTCTAACTTGTTTCTTTCCAAACCATGGTTATGGCCGGAGTTATGGCGCACAAATTCGCACATTGAAAACCCTCACTTGATTTATCCAGGTGATGTCCTGAGCTTGAAATATGAAAACGGCAAACCCGTTTTAGCTATTACCCGGGAAAAAGGCACGCTAGTGTTAACTCCTGAAAAGTTTGTTCGTAAAAAGCGTCTTCCCATTGATGTGTTGCCTTGGTCGCTCATTGAACCTTTCTTAATTGGTGATCAATTGATGCCTGAAGCCCAATATCACGATCTACCACCCTTGCTAGGTGATAGAACCGGCACCCCTCGATATGCTGAACGTGACTTTATACTGACGCGGGGGTTAGATGAAACAAAGGCCTTGTTCAATGTTATGCGCAAGGTACGTGAAGTAAAAGACAGCAGAGGGATGTCACTTGGTTTGCAAGTTGACCTGATCAGCACTGCAAAATTAAAACAGCAAGCTAACGATGGTCATGTCGTTGTCGAATTAGATAATAGTTTGTCAGAAGCGAGACAGGGTGACAGAATTGTGCCCCATAAAAAGGTCTCACAAAAAGATTTAGTATTAAGAGCAGCAAAAAGACAAAAAGGTGAGTTGGTTGAGAATGCCAATGGCCGTCAACTTATCGGCAAAAACGATGTCGTGATTATTAATTTGGGAAAACGTAAAGTAAAACCCGGAACCGTGTTTGGCATTTACGATGTGGGTACTGACATAGATTACAAAGAAGAAACCAGTTACTCTCTAGAGCGCGCGAGTATATTTACCTTGCTGAGTTTGGGGGAAGAAATCAAGCAACCCGCTTATAAAGTCGGTGAATTAGTGGTATTTAAAACCTTTGAGCTAGGTAGTTATGCCCTAGTGACGAAGGCCGAAATCCACATGCGTGGCGGGGAAATTATTGCCAGCCCCTAATCATTTTATTTATCTCGAGTATAGCTCACATAAGTTATAGCTCTCAATGACTCCAAGGATGGACATATGCACACTACTGAAACAATTGATGATATACACAGTTGGTTGCGCCTAGCATGTATAACCAAAATGGGCTTCGCTCGTCTTTCTAAAACAGCCGAGGCATTGCGCACCCCCTTACATACAATACACAAAACAAATCACGACCAACTATTGCAACTTGGTTGGCAAGTCGGGCAAATAGACGCAGTTAAAGGCCGCTGTGCTAAAACAGAACATCGTATAAAAAAAGCGATAAAGTGGCTTGAGAGTACAAGTCGTCGCCATGTTCTACATATAGGACACCCAGATTACCCCAAGGCTTTATTGGATACAGCCAGCCCGCCGATTGTATTATTTGCTGAAGGGAAATTGGATCTTCTCAACTATTCTATGCTTGCTATGGTCGGCACACGCTCGCCAACGCAATATGCCTACGATGTTGCAGAATCACTGCTTCCCGCGTTTTATGGTTATGCTGATTTTGCGACCATATCCGGATTGGCCTTGGGCGTAGATGCCATTTGCCACCGCACAAGCTTAGCTCATGGCATTCCCACTGTTGCGGTCTTAGGTTGCGGGATAGATCTCGTGTACCCCAAGCGTCACCAACAATTGCAACAAGATATAGCAGCATCAGGTTTGCTACTGAGTGAGTTTTTCCCTGGCGTAAAACCACAAGCCTTTAACTTCCCGCGCAGAAACCGTTTGATTAGTGCTTTGTCCGATGCGGTACTTATTTCCGAGGGGCGAATAAAGAGCGGGACAATGGTGACGGTAAAATACGCTATCGAACAAAACAAAGAAGTATTGGTTGTGCCTAGCAGTATTTTTAACCCCAATGGCGAGCTTGCCTTACAGCTAATAAAAGACGGCGCAACGCCCGTGACATCGGCAAGTGATATTGTTGAAGCAGTACCTGCTTTTCATAATTTTGCACTCAACATAAATAATTCACCAAAAAATGCGGATAAACCCTTGGCAAGCGATCCATTGTTAGATAGTGTAGATGCTAGTGGTACATCAGTAGATGTTATTGCTAAGCGCAGCGGCATGTCTGTGGTAGATGTGCTGACACAATTATTAGAATATGAGTTGCGTGGCTTAGTCTCTTCAACAGCGGAGGGCTACGTCAAACTGAGGGGCTAAAAATGTTCGATATCCTCATGTATCTTTTCGAAAACCTTGTTTATGATCAGTCTGATATTCAAACAGACCATGACGCACTGACCGATGAGTTAATAAGGGCTGGATTTCATCACGACGAGATATACAAGGCACTCGCATGGCTAGAAAAACTTTCAGCTTTACAACAAACTACAAATAACCCTTACATAAGCGGTTTGAGTGGCGTCCCATCCACTCGAATTTATACGTATAAAGAACAGCTAAAACTTGACATGGAATGCCGAGGCTTTTTAGTTTTCTTAGAGAGGATTAATGTACTGGACTCGTCTACACGTGAAATGGTGATAGACCGAGTAATGGAAATTGATTCTCAAGAGTTTTGTGTGATCGATCTCAAGTGGGTAGTGTTGATGGTACTTTTTAATGTACCAGGAAAAGAAAGTGCTTATGAACAAATGGAAGAGTTGCTATTTGAAATTCCAGAGGGTTTGTTGCATTAGTATAAGTACAAAGTACAACTACCATACTACCTTGCCTGTTTGAGCCGCATAATAAATGGGTATTGAGTTTGTCTAAAATCAACAGTGATTTATTTTCTTCAGCTGCCTCTCAGGCTGCTTACGGTGATTGTCCAGAATGTGGCGCTAAGTTAACGATCAAATATAAAGGTAAATCCAGTTTTTTGGCCTGTACGGCTTATCCAAATTGTGTCTATACACAAGGGATGTCCGATGTAGATGTTACTCAGCTCAAAGTTATTGAAGACAGTGAATGCCCAAATTGCCAAGCTAAATTAGCGGTGAAAAAGGGGCGCTACGGGATGTTTATTGGCTGCACTAACTTTCCTGATTGTCATTTTATTTCGAGTAACCAGAGTCAAGTTGAAGATAAGAAGACTTCACCACTTTGTCCCTTATGCCAAGACGGGGAATTGCATAAAAAACAAAACCGCTTTGGAAAGTTTTTTTATTCGTGTACAAATTATCCAAAATGTAAGTTTATTACAAATAATGAACCTGTCGCGGTACAATGCGAGCGTTGTCAATCTCCGACAATGTTTTCGCTAGCAAAAAAGTCTACGTTACAATGCGAAGTGAGCCACTGTTTGCACGAACAAAATAGTTGATATGAGTATTGATACTGCAGTTTTTCGCCAACAATTTAATGACGGTTGTGTATTTGCTTACCCAACTGAAGCTGTTTATGGCTTGGGTTGCAACCCCTTAAATAAAACAGCGATGGAAAAGATTTTGGCCCTAAAACAAAGACCCGTAGAAAAGGGGGTCATTCTGATTGCGGCCAACACCGATCAAATAAAGCCCTTTGTAAAATTATCGTCTTTGTCCCATGAAGCTCGCCATCACATGAACGAGCATTGGCCAGGGCCATATACCTATTTAGTGCCCAAAACCAGTCATACACCGCCTTGGATTAGTGGTGATTCTGGCCTTGTTGCTGTTCGTGTGAGCGCACATCCACTTGTGTGCGAGTTGTGTCTGGCTGTTGACAGCCCAATTATTTCGACAAGTGCCAATCACGCTGGCAAAGCACCAGCAAAAACAGCGGAAGACGTTCAACACTACTTTGATGACGAAGTAGTACTGATCGATGGAAGTCTAGGTACGCAATCCAAACCCAGTACAATTATCAATGCAATCACCATGGAAAAATTACGTTAATGCCTTTGTCCACCATCTCAGAACCGCAAATTCAACTCGTAAAACAGTATTTGTTATCGCTTCAAGATAATATTTGTCAAACGCTGGCTTTGTCCGATGGCAAGGGTGATTTTGTAGAAGATACTTGGCAGCGAGAGGAAGGCGGTGGTGGCCGTTCCAGAGTATTGAGTAAAGGAGCTGTCATTGAGCAGGGCGGTGTAAATTTTTCACATGTATTCGGTGACAAGATGCCGAAGTCTGCCACGGCAGCACGACCCGAGCTTGAAGGGCGTAAATTTCAGGCGATGGGGGTATCACTAGTCATTCACCCAAACAACCCCTACATTCCGACTTCTCATGCAAATGTCCGGTTTTTTATTGCTGAAAAAGAAGGTGAGCCAAGTATATGGTGGTTTGGTGGGGGTTTCGATCTTACACCTAGCTACGTGTTTAAAGAAGACGCCAAGCACTGGCATCGAGTCGCAAAGGATTTGTGTGCCCCCTTTGGCGACGACATATATACTCAATATAAAACGTGGTGTGACGATTATTTTTATCTCAAGCATCGAGACGAAACGCGTGGGATAGGTGGACTGTTTTTTGACGACTTGAACAAATGGGGCTTTGACAAATGTTTTTCTTTCATGCAAGCCGTGGGTGATGCATATCTAGAAGCTTACGTTCCGATTGTTGAAAAGCGAAAGCAAATGCCATTTACGCAAAGGGAACGGGATTTTCAGTTGTACAGGCGTGGACGCTATGTTGAGTTTAACCTTGTATACGATCGCGGCACCCTATTTGGCTTGCAGTCGGGTGGAAGAACTGAGTCCATATTGATGTCCATGCCACCGCTAGCTAGATGGGAATACGGCTATTCACCGAGTCCAGGAAGCCCTGAAGCAGAGCTCTATCAATATTTGAAGCCTATTGATTGGCTTTGAGTTTGATTTGGATCAAAGTTAAATTTTTGATTATTCATGTTTTTTAAGATCTTAATCTAGATCAAAGTTTGCCCTGATGTAGTCGGTACTATGTACGACATTCGATTAGGAGCAAAAACATTATGAAAAAATCAAACATCACACTTGCCGTCGCGGCTACACTACTATTTTCTTGTGCTGCACAAGCTTATGAAAAAGGCGATATATTGTTACGGGTTGGCTTAACTACCGTAGCGCCGGATGAATCTAGTTCAAACATAGCATTAGCGGGAGCAGATTTAGGCTTTGGTCTGAGCGTTGATAACAATACACAGGTTGGCTTAAACCTCGCTTACTTTTTAACTAACAATTTAAATGTAGAGCTTTTAGCCGCTACCCCGTTTACTCATGACATTCAAGTCAATGACAATCCACTTGGTTTAACCAAGCTCGGTGAAGCAACTCACTTACCCCCTACGTTAACGCTCAACTATTTTTTTAATAATAGTGGAGCCGCATTTCAACCTTATATTGGTGCGGGTTTAAACTACACTCTCTTTTTTGATGAAGAGTTTACAGACACGAATGAGGGCATCGGGTTTAGTGATTTAGATTTAGATGCTTCATTTGGTTATTCTATTCAGGCGGGGTTTGACTATGCCGTCGATACCCATTGGTTAATAAACGCATCAGTGCGCTATATTGATATCAGCACAGATGCGAGCTTCACACTAAATAACTCTGATTTAGGGGCAAATAATGCGCCAGGTGCTGTTACTGTAGATATTGATCCCTACGTATATACTTTATCTGTCGCATATAAATTTTAGCTATGCACCTCACTGGCGCATCTTTAACACCTGTTTAAGGTGCGCTTGTGTGTACTATCTTATACAAACTTGGGCTTTTCTAATTTCTACGATTGATTACACTACTGAATACTTAGTTCTATAGACCATCAAATATGCTATACAAAGCTTGTGTATTCGGTAATCCGGTAAGTCAAAGTAAATCCCCCTTTATTCACGAAGAATTTGCTAAACAATTTGATATTAAGTTCGCCTATTCAAAAGCTTCGCCAGAGATAGAGGCTTTTACCAGTGCTGCAAACGAGTTTTTGGCCGATCCTGATGTGCTTGGCGCAAATATTACCGTTCCCTTCAAAGAACAAGCGTATCAGTATGTCGATGAGTTAAGTCCTCACGCGCAACGGGCGGGAGCCGTCAATACCTTTGTAAAGCGAGACGAGAGAATTATTGGTGACAATACTGACGGTATTGGCTTGATCCAAGATTTACTGAGGAACAAGGTAAAGCTAAAAGGCGCACGCGTCTTACTGATTGGTGCAGGTGGTGCTGCAAAGGGTGCTTTGCCTGCACTTATAGATGCGCAGGTAGCATCTGTACACATATATAATCGCACGGTAGAGCGAGCGCGTGATTTATTGTTGAATTTGAGCGAAGACGGCGACTGTCAGTTGTCTGTCTATGAAGACGAAGAGAACTTTGATCTAATTATCAACGCTACATCTTTGAGCTTGCAAGAAAAAGTACCTTCGCTACCCGATTTTATATATGGCGAATCGGTAGTTTGTTACGACATGGTCTACTTGAATAAGCCTACTTCGTTTTTACGTCATGCTAAAAAGGCTGGATGCAAGGTTTGCATAGATGGATTGGGTATGTTGGTTGGGCAAGCGGCTCAAAGCTTCTATCTTTGGTTTGGTAAAATGCCAGATGTTGAACCTGTGCTTGTTAAACTGAGAAAGGCTCTACAAGCACAGTGAATAAGCGACTATCGAGCTGATTGGTAGACTGGAATAGTGCCAGTGCTATGTTGACTGTTCTAAGTATTCATCTTTTAGTTCTGTATAGTTTTTTGCGGATTGTTTGAGAAAACTCATCTCTGCCTCACTTAACAGCCGTTTTTTAACTACGGGATTTCCTACATACAAAAAACCGCTTTCTAATACTTTGTTTGGTGGCACTAACGCGCCGGCGGCTATGAACACATCGTCTTGCACCACCGCACCGTCTAGTATAATTGCACCCATTCCAACGAGTATTCTATTTCCCAGTCGACAACCATGTAACATACATTTGTGCCCAACTGTTACGTCGTCTCCGATAATTAACGGGAAACCCTGCGCTTGGTTTTCACTATGTCGTGTTACATGAAGAACTGAGCCATCTTGAACATTAGTCCTTGCACCAATTTTAATGTAATTCACATCACCACGGGCAGCTACCAAGGGCCATATGCTTACATTGTCTGCTATGGTAATGTCGCCTATGATTACAGCACTTTCATCAATATATACTGCTTTACCAACCTTAGGCCTTATGTTGTTGTAATCTCTCAATGTCACTGCGAGTCTCCAGTTTTTTATTTGTGGCTATGTATTTTTTAGGGGTTAAATGCAAAAAGCAAAACCAAATAAACCTAATTAAGGAACCTAGCTTCTTAACATTATTAATGTTTTCACTTTAGTGGATAGTATAGTTTGTGATCCTGTATGTATATATTCAGCACGATATGGATGCTTTTTGAGCATAAAAACAAATATTTCAGTTTTTTTACAAAAAATACTTGCACTTATTAAATTGTTCCGTAGAATGCGCCTCCGCTGTCAGGGGTAAACACTTCAGATAGCGATAAGTCAGTCAGAATAACGG
>NZ_JBHRSW010000015.1:0-174637 GCF_042646125.1 Agaribacter flavus | reverse complement strand
AAGTGCGACACTTTACTCGATTGTACAAACAGCTAAAGCAAACGGTCTCGTTCCTTACGATTACCTAGTGCATGTGATGGAAAAAATCATGCATAGCGAGCGTGATCCTGAGAAACTTGCGCCGTGGAGCGTGATATTAGACTAGTGTGGTTCTTTTGACGTTTACAAAGCAAGGCCTGTGGGTCTCCCTCTTGGTGATGTAAAATGAAGAGCAGCTGGTTCGAAGAAATAGGGATTTACCCAGTTGCTTTGTTCGGTAGTTTATTAGAGCCTATGCTCTACAATCATGTACATGAGAAGCATACGAGATCCGTACGATTCTGTAAGAGGGATGAGACTGAAACCTCTCACCCTACTCGTTGCTTGTTAATCGAGATATTGGACATAGAGATTTTTATAAAAATTAAGTTCCTAGTACAAACATCTCGAAAATATCCACTTCCCCCAGCAGATTATCATAGTTTTGTAATACTTAAGCTGCCTCGGATATAGTTTTATACCCGAAACATAGGATTTTAAGGCTAAGTTGTATTGCCCACTATTTTGGTACAAGGCGTATCCAAGCTCCCAAACTATTTCTTCAGATAGCTGTTTTTTATATATAGAATACTCTTCGGTGTTTAATCTAACTAAATTGGGGAGTGCTTTCTTGGCTTCTAGCAAGCGCAGCATCGACTGTATTCGTTTATCAAAATTGGTGTTTTTTGCATCAGTGTCAGAGATATTTCTATCATGTACTCTGTAAATGACATGTATGTCGTCGATAAAACCGAAGCGAAACTCTTGCTTTAGCGCCATAACAATAAATAAGCGATCTTCTCCAACTCTAAATTCTGGAATTGATAAGCTGTTGAATACTTCAGCCCGTATCACCGAGTTTTGAAAACCGCTATCTATCCCTTCGCGAAGTTGCAACAAAACTGCTTTATTACTGTCTAATATGAACTCTTTCGATTTTTTTTTCTCTGCGATAGAGAAGAGTTTGTTGGGAATCGGAGGGGAGCTGTTTGAGTAAAATGTGCTTTGTAATATCGTATCGTTAGAGAAGTAGTTTACTCTCTTGCAAGCAGCGTAAACCCAGCTGATGTGAGTATGTCGCTGTAAAAAGGCAATACTGTTTTTTAAATGGTGCTCAAGCCACAAGTCATCGCTGTCAAAAAAAGCCAAGTAATCTCCAGATGCTTCAGCAATACCCGTATTTCGCGCGCCAGCGGGTCCTTTATTCTGTTGCTGAATGATCTTAACTACTTGCTTACCGATGTTTTGCGACAGCTTGTTTATTGTTGAAAGAGAATTGTCTGTGCTGCCATCGTCAACAATGATTAATTCCCAGTTTTCATAGCTTTGCGCCTGAATAGATGCAAAAGCTTCGGATAAAAATTGCGCCCTGTTGTACACAGGCATAACTATTGAAATCAATGGTGGATCGAATATCTGCTTGTCCATTAGTTCTTATGCAAGCCTTGACTAATTTGCTCAAACAAATTTTGTGCTTTCTTTACATGAGATTGCCAATCTAAATTGGCTACCACATGCTGCCTTGCCGCTGTTTGCATTTTTTCTATGTCGTAGCTTTGTGTATATATTTGTTGAATTTTTTTGGCGATAAGACTCACGTCATTGCAATCAATAACAAAACCAGTTTCTTCGGGAAGCATGGTTTCTTTGGTACCACCAGAATCACCTGCAATGACTATTTTCCCACAAGATTGCGCTTCGACTAGTACCATGCCAAAGCCTTCAATGTCGTTCTCAATTGTGCGATTGGGTAAGATAAACAAATCACATTGCTGGTAGCAAGCAATCATGTTTTCGTCATTCAGACCACTCAAAAACTGCACTTTGTCTTCGAGCGCTAGTTTTTTGCAAAGTGCTGATAAGCTGCCTTTGCATTCTCCATCACCAATAATGGCATAGTGGACATTAGGAATGGTCGAGCGTAATAAACTTAGTGCTTCGATCATCTTGTCGTGGCCTTTCCGCGCCTGTAAGCGACCAACAGTCAGAATGACAAATTTATCATCCCACCCCATGCTTCTTCTAAATCCATGATCTGCACCTGCGGGTTTAAAAAGCTGGCTGTCTACACCCGGATGCAACACAGTTGTTTTTTCAGTCGAAGCGAAGCCAAGTGCTTGTGTAATCCTTTGACTATTATAACTGTTACATATTAACCGTGTCGCGTGCTTGCACACTTGTTTTACCAATAAACTGTGTTCTCGACTAACCGCAGCCGTTTCAACGTCTTCACCGTGAATATAACAAATATAGTCAATACCACTGAGTTTTTTTAATAGCCAAGCACTTACCCCTTCGTGGATGATGCGACCACAATGAATTTGCGTTATCTGCTGTTGTTTGGTAATTTTTCGCAAGCGCCTAATTGTAGAGTAATAAAACTTGATGCCATGGATACTTTTGAAGCCCCATTCCCAAGAACGCAGTGGCATTCGAATGAGCGTTAAGTTGTCGTGACTCAGTTCTTCACCTTCGTTGTAAGAACTTACTTCATCATCACTGACTACTGTAATCGAAAAGCCATTGTCTACCTCCAAACGGCTATAAAGCTCCCAAAACCAACGACCACTTCCCCCAGATTTTGGCGGAAAATTTTCAGTTAACACAAGAATATTTTCTTTTAATGGCATGAAGCATCTATTCCTGATAGTAGCTCGTTAGTCTCGTAAACAATGTAGAATTTCATAAGCTTATATACCGACGCAAGATAGGTCCGAGAAAATTCGCTACTGGCAGTGGTAAGCAGCGCCAAGCACTCGCGAGTTTATCGCGAGACGGCGAGCTTTTACTGGGTAATTCAATCAAGGCTTCTCCATTTCGAAAAGACTGCCATTGAAGCTTGATAGGTAAGCACCCCCATTGTTTTTTAAAGTTAAATGTACCTTCTCCCACGGTTGAACGACCAAAATCAAAAGTACTAATGCCTTGTTTTGTTGCTTGTGCGAGCACAGCCCAATAGAGCAACATATTTGGTGCTAATCTATTGTACTCATTCAAGGTAGAAGCCCATGGAATACTTGCCTTGTTACCCAAGGTCAAGACAAGACCTGCGCCGACTACCACATTCTCGGAATAGACTATGGCCATGTATGCATGACTGCCGTACTGAGAGATAACTTCTTTGTACCATTGCTTAGAATGGACGGGTGAACCTAGGGCCTTCATGTTTTTGGCAATAATTTCGTAAAAACTTTCGAGTTCTTGTGTTTTTATCGCACTTCCCATGACCACCTCATAGCGCAGCCCATTTTTTTCTGCTTTTCGAATTTGACTGCGCAACTTAGATTTAAATTGTTCCATCAGCGCTTCTTCTGATGAAGGCAAGTCGAGGAACATTCGTACTTTTTCACCCGATGTTACTTTCTTAAGATCCTTAACTTCACTCTCACTATTTCTGATTTCGAGTTCAGCAATTCCAAGATTTTCTGCAAAATTGAGCAGGTGTGTTTGTAATACAGAATAGACATCTTTGTTGTCTGCGATGATTCCGCCAATATCGCAGTACGGGAGGGCGCTAAGCAGTTTTTTGCCGCGCAAGCTACGCATATTAATTATCGCTAATACACCTACAATTTCATCTTCTTTTATGGCAGCAAAACGATAGCAGGTAAACCCATAGGCATTTTCGACAGCCACTCCCCACCCATAAAGATGGTAGGGGCTTGCGTTGGGTGCGGTGAGTATATATGTATCCCAGCGTTCTTGATTAATTAGCTTGCCAGTAATTATTTTTATTGTCATGTGGCGATAAATTTAGGGTTAGTTTTAAAATATATTTTAGCTTCAGAAGGTGTCATAAATACTAAGTTGTTTCGTTTGCTTAAGTGTTCGATGACATTTTTTATCCGTGTTGTGATCAGTTGATATGGATCGTCATGATCGACTACACCCGTTCCGCTTTGAATCAAGTTAGAGCTGTGTAAGTACATATGCACAATAGGTTGTTTACTAGTGTCTATAGCTTTACATAAACGGATCATGTTATCCGAAGAGGTGACTTCTGGGCTCATGTATATCTTTCTAAGGATACGGCTATGCCATAGAATGGCATTCGCTTTCAAATTTTGCATGAATGCAGAATCAAAAGCTTGGTATATGCGATTTGCCAAAGTAAAAGGTCGCCGGTTAAATCCAACCGTAACGGGCAGTTCCAAAATATTTCTCTGAGAGCCTGGTTTGAGTACATTTGCTACATCTGGCCAATAGGGTAAAACAGGACTACCTTGGCAAGAAAAGTACTCGTTTTGATAGAATGGATAAACACTGGAATCTACCGTGAAGCCTCTAGACCACAATAGTTGCATGATTTCTTCAGAGATTCCCCAGCGACCGGTTCTAAATGCTTTCGGTTGATAGCTAAATTTTTCTGCAAATAAAGAAAGCAAGGCATCCAGCTTTTCTGCTACCTGTTGTATTGGTAAGTTGACAACGTGTGAGTTTTCTTCATTCGGTTTTTGAAAATAAGGCGGGTTTGCCCAAGGGTGCAGATGTGCCCCGAGTTCACAAAAATTGTTTTTTATTGCCTGATGAAACTCACCTTCTGCAGGAATACCTTTCGCAGCGGCGTAGTCAACAAAGTAACAAGGTCTTATATTGAGTGTTTCACAAAATTTTTGAAATTTAGGCAGTATCGATAAATTTTCTACCGAAAAATTATCCTCTGGAAACGGACCGTCCCAATCCCATTCTTCTTCGGTATCCACACTAAGCACAAATAGTAAGTCAGTTTTGTTCATCATACTCAATGCTTGATTAATTTATTGAATAGAGCTAAGTATTCGTCTGCCATACGTTTAGCCGCGTAGTGTTCGTTGACATATTCTATTGCTTTGTTGCCATATTGCATTGCTAATCCAGGTTCGTCTAACAGTGCTTCCCAGTAACCACTTAATGTTTCTTTATCCCCAAGTTTAGCAAGAAGTCCAGTGCTTTGGTGCATAACAAGTTGATCAATACCCGGAATATCGTAAGCCGCGACCGGTGTGCCCATTGCACAGGCTTCCATTAAACAACGAGGAATGCCTTCGAGCGTCGAGGTCATGACAAATAAATCGAAACTGCGTAAATAGTCCAAACGGTCATCTCTATAGCCTAAAAAGTGAATGTCTTGCTTAGATGGTAGCGATTGTGCGTATTTTTCCAACTGTATGCGTTCATCGCCATCACCCAATAATACTAGTTCAATATCCTGTCGTGTAACACAGAGGTGGTTGAAAATATCAAGAATATCCTTGATATTTTTTCTACTTATCATTTGACCAATAAAACCGATGCGTTTTTTTGTTTTAGTGAGCTTTTTTGGTGCTTCACGCACCTTCTCTACCTCAGACAGATCTACCCCATTTTGGATGTACACTAAGTTTTGCGGTGAAACGCCGTATTTTTTTACATCTTCAAGAAGTTGCGGTGATAGAGGAACAACGCTATCAGCAAAACGCATTGCTTGACAGCCTAACCAAATAAACATGCGCAATTTAAAATCAGCCGCGTTTTCAAAACCATGTGGCGTCACCACTACGGGGATTTTCGCCTTTTTCGCCGCCATGACACCTAATATGTCAGACTTGTAGCCATGAGTATGGATAATATCAACGTTGTTTTGCTTAATATACGTGACTAACTTGTCTATGACACGTAAATCAAAGCGATTTTTCATCTCTAATTCAACAGTTTCGCCACACTCTGCTTTGAAGTGCTTCACAAGTTCTAAGTCTTGAGAGTTTTCTTCTAAGGTTACCGCTAGGGAATGTTTTGCGGAAGAGGGCGAGGTATTCTTACACAGCGCCAAGATCCATCTTTCTGCTCCGTAAAAACCTGTCGAGCAAATAAACTGTAAAATATGTGGCACTTGATTCATCTTCGATTTAGCCCTTATTCCCTGCTGAATTCATTTTTGCATGAGTCCTTTAATTGTTCCCCACGTCCGCGCGGGAAAATATACGCTATAAAACTTAAATACCGTTGCAATACTTGGATCTCCTTTCGTTAACGATGCCAAGCGGAAACTATACAAACATAGCAAGGTGACTGCACCTAGTACTGACAATATTGCAAGTGTGTAATGAGAAAACACAGTAAACAACAGCGCACATACCACACCAAGCGTAAATAATGGTGGTACGATAAAGCTAGGCCATTCTGACAAGGGGATTTTTCTACCTCGTATTGACGCTATATTGGATAGGCCTCGCCACACTTCTTTTTCGGCCATAGGTCTAAAAGCTTTATCCTCGCCAATATGAACATAGTGACTGTCAGCGCTATAGAACAAAATCCCTTGTTTGGATATAGTGTGGGTAAAAACGTAGTCCTCGCATGTTTCTAAATGCTCTGGAAATCCTCCAGATTTATGGAACGTAGATTTTTCTAACAACAAGTTACGACCCGGCAGAAAGGTTACTTCGCAATCGACATGTGCATTGCTGAGAGCCGTTCTAAGTTTTTCGAGCGGTGGTGCATTTGCGCTGTTTTTTTGTATCGCGCTAACGAGTTTAATTTTTCTATTCTCGCGCAGTTTCTTCAACATCGCCTGTAGCCAATTGTTGGCGAGCGAGACGTCTGCGTCTAAAAATGCGATATATTGCCCCTCGATGTTTTCAGCACCAATGTTGCGCTGCATCGAAATATTTTTATCTTGACTTACGTATACACAATTCAAACGATAGACCTTAGCAAATGAATGCACGGATTCCTGTAAGTGACTATTTTTTGTTACTACGTAGACTTCAATTTTATTCAAGTCAAAGTCTTGGTTTTGAATCGATTGTAAGGTTTCAATTAGCATTTCCTCACGTCCCATATGCGGGATCACAAAGCTAACGATTGTTTCATTTACGTTTTGCTCATTGACAATCTGTTTCATGGCTTACCCAGAAGTTTTTGTAACTTGGGAATACGAGTAAGCAGCAAGCGACGTTCTCGCACGATTGAGTAATTAGAGATAAAGCGCCTTATCCTCTGATAAAAAGTGGGGTATACGTGATGGATAACACCTTCTTCACTGGCTTTTTGCAAGTCAAGTCTATATTTTCCTGCTTGTATTAAGGCGATACCGCCGTAATTCTGCATGGTCAGCGCAAGTATGCGAGTATAACTTTGCTCATGGCTTTTCTCTAGTTTATTGCAAATCCATTGGTTTAAAGCTTGTGCTTTGAGAATGTACTTTTCCTTTTTTTCTCCCTCAGTCAGTAGGCTACCAATACAGAGTAGTTGCACTTTTCTGATGTCTTGTGCTGTCCAAGTGTCGTTAGGGTATTCGAGTATTTCTGCGCTATCCAAAGCCGGTTTCTCGTACAAATATATATAATCGATGTAGTGCATTAAGGCTGCAAAAGCTGACTGGCAGGCCATTCGCTCAAGTTTAAATGTCGCGATAATATGTATATATTTAGCCACTGATTGCAGAAAAACAGTGTAAAACCATGTGTTTTCGATATCGCTAAAGTTTCTTTTGGCTATATCGTCATTTTTATCAATAGTATTTAGTATTACTTTTTCGGCGTCGGCTAAATAACCGGTGTCTTGAGTTAACTCATAGGCGTCGAGCAATGTGTTTACGTAATTGCCTGTACCCCTGTCGAGTGGATATTTGTTGGTGACTGGATTGCGTACAATACCTGTTCCAAAACCTAATAGTAGTTTGCTAGTGAACGGGATAGTTAGCTGATTGGCATTTTTTAACTGTAAAAATTTTCCAAGTATCGTGCCATCGCCTTCGTAGATATAACGCATCCACTGTGCCATTTTGATAACCGTTTCGTAGGCGTACTCATCCCCTGTCAAAAAATAATACAAGCATAATCCAGAAGAGTAGCAGTGGTGTGAGCCTGGCCCACCGCCTCCGGCATGATCCATGTATACATTGGATGCTTGATGTTGTGAATAGGTACGATGGCTTGCCGTTTCTGCTTGTACGTAGTGATCAGTATGCCAAAACAAACCGTTGTTATACTCAGGCTTGTCGTTATCTGTACGGTATATATCAATGTTTATTGTATGATCGTAAAGATCGTCGGCTAGTTCTCGCCATTTCGGGTTGCCGCTAATCAACCATTGTTTGAGAAAACCAAGTAAGGGGTCGTATTGATTGTTGTAGTGCGAGACAAAAACGTCATCGCCTTGGTAGTTATCCGCCTCGTGATCTGCATAAAGATCACCAAAGTTTCGCCAACCGTACTCGTCGACGATTTCTCTTTTGGAAAAAAAACTACTATCGCCGTGTAAACCTAAATCCACCGTTTTTTGCAATACATCATTCGTTAAGCATGAACTAAACCAAGGAATCGATAAGGCTTTGTCTAAGCGCGCTGGGGGAATGCTAAACTCTGAAGCAGATGAAACTGCTTGAGAATTTTGCGCTAAGTCAATTTTGCTGTCAGCAAAACAAAAACGATAGTCGTGTGATTTGCTTTCACCTGGCTGAAGTTCAAGTGGAGACTTTGTTTCTGTGTTGCAGTGCTCCACTGTAAGTCGCCCATTTTTAAGACTTATGGTGTTGGGGAATTTCTGCCAAAAGTACTTTGGTTTGAGGCTTATGCCATGTTTCTCATTGACTAACTGTATTGTCGGTTGCGCGCGTTCAAGGAAGCTTTCTGATTCGTTTAATCTGAGTTTAGCGCCCTTGTAGTGTAGCTCTACTTCGTTTTCGCAAGTTTTATGTACGGCGCTTTGCCAATTTTTCCCGCCACTGCTGTGTTGCGTGAGAGTAAACTCGCTATCGTCAATAGGGATTATTTGGTCAGAATAGCAATTGCCATCTCGTAAATAACAGGAAGCTTTGTAGTCTGCAGGGAAATCTATTTCTAATGCCATTGAAGCAAGGAATAAACTGTTTTCATTTCCTAAATCCCATTTTCCTCCTTGCGCTACTTGAGCCTGAGTATTTTGCAGTTTTAGACGCAAATTCAGAATTTGTTGTTCCCAAAGTATGTCGTAACTTAGTGATATTTTGCCAATTATCTTCGACTCGTCTGATACGTTTGCGCTCTGTATGATTTGACAGGAATAGGGTGTCTCATTGCTTGAGAACTCAAGTTCATAAGTGGTGCTTACTTTGCCTATTTGAAGGGCTGCGTGAAAAGTACTTACAAGCTCTGCAGTTAAGTTTGCCGGTTGATATTCAAGCTTAAACAATTGAGATGTCTCGATATTGAGCTCGCCAGAAGGTAAACATACGCATAGCGAGTCTTCGTTTTCGATAACCCAATTATTCTTAATCTGTTTTTGTGCAGTGGTTTTTTTTCGTAAAAAAATATCAGTCGCATCTGCATTGTCTATATTGAAGTTGGCTTTTACCAACAACCAACGAATACTTTTGTCTTTCCAAAAGGACAAGGGGGTAGTGTAAGCAGATATTATTCGACCGAAATTGTCGATGAGCTCAAAGCGGTCAAGCGAATAAATCTCTCCGCAGGAAAAAGGCACACTGATACAGAGAGGTTCATTAATTAAAGGTGTGCTGTTGGGGCGCGTTAAAATATGAAGTGCACCATTAGAGTCTGACGTGGCTCGATTCACTTGTTATCCTTTGGTACGTCTCAATTTTTTAAGTATTGATTTAAGCCCAAACAGTATCTTGTTTACAGGGTGTGTGCTTGTCAGCTCGAGAGTATACATATAATAATGGTCGTTGCTCAATGATTCTTTGTAGCGCGCGTCGCCTGCCAGAAAGTCGTAATATTGGTATTTTTTGCCAACAAAATATTCAATCGCTAAAGCATGCATAACAAGCCCAGGTTTGAATTTATTGCTACCATCTGAATAATCTATGGCAGAAAGATAAAAATTTGCTGTTGGGTGTTTATTAATAAAATACAAATATCCCAAAATTTTTCTGCCAGCGGTGAAAGCAATGATTTCAGTTTCTAATTCTCGTTCTTTTTGCTCACACATGCGAGTGTGAAACTCCGTAAACTGAGGGTTGACAAAGCCGCTACCATATTGTGATTCCCCCCATTTTTGTATGTGTAACTTGGCGATATCATTTTTCAACGTTTTTGCTTTTTGCTCGTTGACAACCTTGAACTCAATTTGCCCATAATGCGTTTCTATGTATTTTTTTGCTCGGCGCAGTGTCGAGCGAGAATTTTTTGAGAGTGTTGACAAATAGTCCACTTCTTTTGACAACAAGGCCTCTAGCTTAACTCTAGCGCTCTTATGAATGATTTTGTCCCAAAGGAGTGCTTTATGATGGGACCAGTTAATATCTATTGTATGTGAGAGTACTACTTTATGAAAATTGGGGATGGTGATTAGTCGCTCCAAAAAAGCATGCCGGCATGCTATTTTATGCTGTTCGGCGCAGATAATATCGTTTTGTTCAATCCATACTTGATCACCAGCATGTTTGCCTGTTTGATTGAGGTAGTACACGTCACCCCACGCACTTTTCTGCTTCCCGATAAATGCTAGGCCAATAATATTTTTTTCCAAATAAAATAAGAGCATGAATGGCTTATAAGCAAGACTTTCTATCCAAGTAAGCTGCCACAGACTAGTAAGAAAAACACTGTTGTTTAGCGCATGACTGTTGATCTCATCCATATAGCTCCTTGCTTCTTCGAGCGAGTAAGCACACTTCAGCTCGGTACCTATTTTTCCTTTAGTATTCAGGAGATTACCTCTTTTGCACTTCAATTAAACTTACGGATATGTTTTCGGCGAAATAACCATGGGCATTTTATCTACATGGCTAAGTTCAAGGTGCCTTGCGTTGCATGGTTATCAACACGTTTCGGTTAAGCAATACTAGTGAGGCCATGTACTGCAAGCATATTCTTGTCCCCCTTAGAAAAACTTAAATATATCGAACACTCACTTAAAAACAATTATTTTTTGGGTTATGCTCATACAGTATCTGCCCTAACTTGGAATTCTTAAGTGCTGCGTTGCTACTGTAGACAACTAATATTTTATTCACTTTTATGTGTGTCCTTTATCACTGTTGGACATGATAATAAGTCCTCATTAGTTGATAAAATCAATATTGTTGAACGTTCTGTTGTCGGGGTAGGCATTCATACACCTTTGGAGGCTAGAAAACCTCAACTAATAGGGACAGGGTTTGTCGTAGGGGATGGGAGTTACGTGGTTACAAACTATCATGTGGTGTCTAAAGAACTATCCACCGACATTGTACAAAAGTATGTTGCTTTGGATGGCGAAGGAAGAGTCGTTAGAAGTCATTACCTAGAAATAATAGGAATTGATCCAGTCCATGATCTTGCGATTTTGCAATCCAAGTCAAAAATGACGCCGATTGAGTTAGCGCAACCAAACTTAAAAGAAGCCGGCACAGAAGTTTTCTTTACGGGGTTTCCACTGGGTGCAGTACTAGGTTTGTATCCAGCAACGCATGTTGGTTTAATAGCTGCAGTTGCACCAGATGTAAATCCATCAAAAAATGCAGATCAACTCACTTTGAACCTACTGTCGCGCTTAAAAAATCCGTTTTTGATCTATCAGTTAGATGCCACAGCCTATCCCGGAAATAGTGGTAGTCCAGTGTTTGATATGCATTCGTCTGAGGTCATTGCAGTGATCAATAAGGTGTTTGTTAGTGCGGGAAAAGAAGCGGCTATTACCAATCCGAGTGGCATTTCTTACGCTATACCGATTAAGCACGTATACGCACTCGCAAAAAAGCATGGTATTAAGTTATAATCTTAGAAAGTTAAATACTTCAGTACCTGCTTGTTGCGCTGAGAAAATTAATCGACTTGACTATTGGTGTCAGAAAATTTTCCAACTAGCAAATTCCTCTGGCATAAGTCATTGATTTTTAAGATGCATGCAGATGGTATAAATATTGCTTTGATAGCTGTGTAGATGGTTGAAGGACTACAGTGAGCGTTGCACCAGTTTCAGTGGTGCGCCAGTGGTTCACTTCAATGCATGAATTTGGATGCTAAAATGAATCAAGAAAAAGATGTAACTGACAAGATTGGCTCTACGAGGCGTACATTTTTGAAGCGCTCGGCTGCAGGGGCAACGCTTGCAACTATCCCAGCAAAATCTGTATGGGCAACGGGAATAACTAACTCTATCGTTGCTTCTGGTCATGGCTCAGATTTTGCCGGTGGTGTACCACTTAAATTACAAAGACCTTGGTACTGGCAAAACAGACAAGGCAGCATACAAGCTTCACTACTGGATAGTTCCTTTTCTACAGTATTTGGTGGTCAGCCCTTTGCTGATAACATGGGTACGGCGCTTAAAAAGCGTGGCACCGGTGAAGATTTAACGGTTAGGGACGTCATTGTAGGTATCGGGTCTGGGAATAACAATTGGGTGTATCGTGGCCCTGCTAACGTTAATGGGCTGTTGATCTCAGCGTATCTATCTGCAGTTTACACTGGTGTGCCGATGTTTGATGTCAATTTTCCAGTTGTGGGGCCAAATAAACCTTTTCAAATGAATGAGGTGTTGGCTATGAAGCTTTATCAAATGGCTCAACCCAATCCCCAGTTAATGGGTCAAGAGTTAGCCCAGTTACATGACAACCCAACAACGTTCAGACCATAAAATTAGGGTGACAGAGAGTTACACAATAAAACAAAGGGTGCTTATGCACCCTTTTTCAGATGATTCGGGTTTGACCTTTTTCGATCCGGTGAGCAATACCATTACTTCTGTCGCGTTAACACTAGCGCGTTTCCACCAAATATTAGACAAACAAACGCCCGTAAGTGAGCAAGAAAGTAAGTTATTATCAGAATTGCTCACTCAACAAATAATACAAGATTAAGAAACATTGAAATACGACTTTGTTTTAACGCTTCCGCCTTTTACCTTTGCCATTAAAAACAGCATAAAATTTGTCTATGACAATGCAAAACGTATTTATGCTGATGCTTTTGTGGATGCTAGTATTCATGATGATTTCATCGATTTTTCCGTTAGCATTACGGATGGTGGTGGGCTTAGAGGACTCGTTAAACCACAGGCACGTTTTTTTTGTGATGACAGAGAGCCATTTAAACCTTTGGACTTTAGTCAAGCTTATGCCTTGTTAGAGTGGGGAATGAATTGGGCTGTCGCGGCTCATGAGTTCAGTTATGTGATCATTCATAGCGCGGTGTTAGCGAAAGATGGCAAGGCGGTGCTTTTTCCTGCGCCGCCAGGTTCAGGTAAAAGCACACTTACGGCTTATTTGTCGCAGAATGGTTGGCGTTTGCTTTCTGACGAAATGGCCTTGATTACTCCACACACAAAAACCGTCACCCCTTTTGTACGACCTATCTGTTTAAAAAATAACAGTATCGACTTAGTAAAAAGCTGGTATCCAGAACAGCGTTTCTCCAGTATTGCACGCGACACACACAAAGGTGACGTTGTGCATATGGCACCAAGCAAACAAGCTTTAGCAGCCAATACCGAAACAGCTGAAATCGTGGGTGTTGTATTTCCAAATTATAAGCCCGAGACGCAACTGGATATTTATCAGTTAAATATGGTTGAGGCCTACATGCAGCTTGTTGATAATGCCTTTAATTTTATCGCCCTTGGCGAGCCTGCTTTCGATACCGTGACACAGCTAATAGAAAATACAAAGACTTTTGAAATTTTTTACAATGACTTGCAAGAGGTCAATGCGTTTTTGTTGGAGGATGTATTGACATGAACTCACTGACTTCAGAACACGTTATCCGTGCTTATCTTGATGTATCGTCCTTACTTGAGCTAAGTAAAAGCCAGTTAAGTCAACTTATCATAGTGATGCGTCAGCAAAAAATCTTAGCCCGAGTAGCGCATAGTTTAGTTGAGCAAGATCTCATTGACACTATCGAGCCTAGGGCGCAAAGGCATTTTCGTAATGCCTTGTTGATGTCAAACAAGCAGCAGTTGCAAGTATGGGAAGAAGCTGAGTTACTTGTGAGCCAGCTAGATGGCGTGAGCCCATTTTTAATATTTTTGAAAGGCGCGGCTTACTCCTTAAGTGCTAAATTAACCACCAACAAAGTGGCGGCCGGCAGAATTTACAGTGATATTGATGTCCTTGTAGATAGAGAGTCTTTAAAGTTGTGTGAGCAAACCTTAGCCATTAAAGGTTGGCTGGCGCAAGAAGTCACAGATTATGACGACAAGTACTACCGAAAATGGGCGCATGAAATCCCACCCATGAGTCATGGCAAGCGCGGTACAATTATCGATATTCATCACAATATTGTACCCTTGATTTCTAAAGTCGCTCCAAATGTTAATAAACTGCTTAATCACGCGGTCAACTTGGGTGATGGTATATGGGTTTTATCGCCGGCTGCGCAGTTTGTGCATTCAGCGATTCATTTGTTCAGGAACGAAGAGTTTGATTCGGCTTTCAGAGATTTAACTGATCTGCATATTATGCTTAAGGCTGGTGGTGCTGAATTTGAACAGGCGATCATAGAGGTTGCCGAAGAAATTGGATTCAGTAAAGAGGCCGCATTGGCATTTCACTTTGTTGCTGAACTCGATAGCAGTGCCGTCAATGCGAATGGCGCAGCATCGGCATTCATAAAAGCGAACCCGATTAGCTCTGTAGACAAATATATATTCTCGAGGGTACTCTTTCCTCAACACCCATTTTTAGAGGCATCACAAACACCGTTTCGTGGCTTTTTAGCGCTGTTACGTGGGCATTTGCAGAAAATGCCTTTGCATATATTAACGTATCATTTGTTTGTTAAATTATGCCGTTGGCTAGCGGAAAGCGTAGCAGGAAAACACATTTTCACTCCTCTAGACGAGAATCAAAAACGCTTTTAACATGCGGTAAAAAAGGGGCGCGTGCCCCTTTTTTATACATATCCAGTAAAGTAATTATTACGATTAGGTTCAGCTATTGCTTTTATGAAATGCGCGATTAATCAAATCGCGGATAAATGCTTTGTGAATCTTACTCGCGTTATCACCACGACGACTATTTACCATGTCTTTAATGCGTCTGAGCTCACTCACCGCTGTACCTTGTGTAATAAAGTCGTGTTGACTAGGCTTTTCTAAGCCGGACATGGCTAGAAGGCGGTTGAGGTACTCAATTTGCAAGTTTCTACGATAAGAATTAACTATGGACTTCGCGTCTTCTTTAAATATCCCGTCTGTTAAGTCGGATAACATGGCATCAACGCTGTATTCATTGCCGTACAAAGCGGTATCCGTCAATCGCATCGTCACGTTCGGGTGGAGCAGGTGATCCAATACGCGCTTTTGCGTGCCGAGTAGCATTTGATGGATTTTAGGTGATTCGTCGCGACCAAAACCGTCAAACCCTCTGCGCTGGCGTTGTAAATAGGCAAACATATTTTCCATTTCGGCCAAGGCATCTGGTGCAAAAAGCTCGTCATTGAGTAAAGTCATTGCACGTTTTTGATCTTCGGCAGGGACAGGTGTAAGAGGTTGGGTATACCCGTCTTGCCCCACGAAGGCTCTATTCAAATATACGCCACCAACGTAACGGCTAACAACCGACGACTGGCGAGATAGTTCGCTAAAGAGAATGTTCGCGCCCACGACTAAGTCATTGTGTGAACGACCATCGACTAACAACTTATCTTTGAGCTTTGTCGCAACATCTTCAATTAGTGTTACTCGTTCACCTGCATAGCTTATAGCGTCACTAGACATATCAAAAATATTGATTCTAGGGTCAACGTGACGTCCGGGCGCGCGCATATCGTCTGCATCGTTACCGAAGGCTAATTCTGGCTCAGTAGAACGCGCCAAAATTTTATTTAGTCGCTGCTCTTCTTTCTCAGGATCGTCCAATGCCACTGAATAGCCATACTCGATAACCCAATCATCGTAAGGACCTGGTTTTTCTGTGTAGAAGTCACCTTGTGGCTTGCCTACTGGCGCGTAGTTAACAGAAGGATAGTCCATTACCGAGCCCGCTAAAATACCTTGGGTGATTTCAATGTCATGCGCTTCTTCTGGGCTGTGAAGTTGCGTGGCCATCATATTGTGATTGAGACCGAGGGTATGTCCGATTTCGTGCAAAATAAGGTAGTGCATAGATTGTCTGAGTAGCCTATCTTTTTCGATATCACCCATTCCTTGCGTTAGTCCTGCAAAATTTGCGAAAGTCTTGCCCAGCTGTAAATTGTGCCCAAGTGAACAAAGGTGGACATCTTGGTGATCTTGCGAAAGTTGTGGTAAGTGCGTCGCAAAGTTACTGGCGCCATCGGTAAACATTTCACTGGCTAACCATCGTCCAGTCATAAAGCTATATTCAAGCATAATGTCGGCGGCCAAGATTTGTCCCGTCTCCGGATGCGCGACACTTGGACCATAGCCACCAAACGGTGGGCGAGGGGATGACGTCCAACGCAATACGTTGTAGCGAACGTCATCGGCAGACCACTCTGCATCGTCAGGCTGAATTTTTACCGCAATGGCATTGCTAAAGCCGGCTTTTTCAAAGGACTGATTCCAAGCAAGAGCCGCATTTTTAATCGTGTCTCGCCACTCCACTGGAGTAGTGTTTTCAATCCACCATGTGATGGGTTCAACAGGATCTGAAATGGCAGCATTTGGATCTTTTTTTACTAAATGCCAACGATTGATGACGTCTCTAAAATTAGCTGTTTCTGCTGTCGTTAAATCATCGAATTGTTGCGTAAAATAGCCAACTCTTGGATCATCTCGGCGGGGTGTAAAGTCATTTTCAGGTGCTTTTACAAAGGCATGCTGAATGCTTAAAGTCGTATAGCGTTGATCGGCGATTTCGTCGCCGCCATAAACTTTTGGCGTCGCGTTTTCATATACATAGTCTACGACAATGTGCGTGTTTTCGGGAAAGTTATCAATTTCGATTATTTTAGATTTGTCTTTCGAAAACTTACCTACTTTGAATCGATTTTTATCGACTTTAGGGTCACTAGCTGGCATAGGCGCAACGCGGTGAAGGTTCTCGTTTTTAACCAAGGATTGAAGAGAAAAAGCAATTTTTCCGTCTTCCTCATGCTTAATTTCGGTCGAGATGAGGACTGACTCACTGGTATTCGCATCAGCCGCTTTACTGATTGCGTTATCTTCATCAAAAAAGTATCTTGGTGTTTTTGATATGACCTCTATCCTATTGAAATAACGTCGAAATTCAATAAGTTGAGTATCGCGATAGTGCCCTCGAAAAGTACCAGCAGAAACCACACCATCGGCAGTGGATACGATGTGTAAGAAAGGTTTGTTCAAGTCTGCTTCGTCAATAACAACAAGACCCGCGCCGTCTTTTTTGTCGCGATAAATGTCGATGAAACCTTCATATGAGGTTTGTTTTTCTAGCGTTTCGCTGAGACTGGGTTTGTCTTTTTCCTTGCTTTCGTCTTTTTTATCTTCTTCTGACCATGCGCTTGTTTGAAAAGCTAAAAAAGAAACGGCAAGCATAATTTTGCTTCGTTTAAAGTTCATCATTTTCTCTCGTTAGTTTTTGTAATAATTAGAGGCTGTTTATCTTTGTTTATTATTTGTGCTGACGATCATTAACAATAAAAAACAAAGATAAACAGCCTCTATTCTGGTACAACTAGCTGGATCCAAAATAGAGTTGGTCCATCTCTAAGTCTCAGCTTCATGAAGATAAGCTTGTGGTGACTTAGTTTTCAGCTCTTAGGGTCTTGCATTCCCTCCAAGGGTACCAAGATTTATAGTTATGTTACTGCAAATCTGCTGGTATAGTTTACTATGTCGGCATGGCTTTCAGGGATGTGAAGAACATAAATTGTGTTTCAGAATATTACAATGCGGTGTGGAGCCCACAACTTATTTATTCAAAGCGCTTTTTCATCAACTAAGCAGCTGCAAATCAACAAATTCTTTGTAGTTGGCATTCGACGAATACAAATCAGCGTGCGTGCCTTTTGCCAAAATACGTCCCTTATCCAATACAACGATTAAATCTGCATTCACCACAGTAGACAGGCGGTGAGCAATCACAATCGTCGTTTTGTTTTGCATCAGCGAATCTAGACTTGTTTTTATTTCGCGTTCGCTCTTTGCATCCAAAGCACTGGTAGCTTCGTCTAGCAACAATACCGGACGATTAGCGGCTATCGCTCTTGCTATAGCAATACGTTGTTTTTGGCCACCGGACAGTTTTACGCCGCGTTCTCCCAGTTCGCTATTGTAGCCCTCGGGAAGAGATTCAATAAAATCATGCGCATTGGCGAGTTTAGCCGCGTGTTTGATGTGCTCCATGTCGATTGCTTCATTATTGCCTACAAATGCAATGTTTTCGGCTACACTGCCTGCAAAGATAACAGGGTCTTGAGCGACCAATGCAAAGTGCTGGCGCAATGTTGATAAAGGCATATTGTCGTGACGGGTGTTGTTGATGATAATCGAACCGGCTTGTAGCTTGTAAAATCGCAGTAGCACATCGAATAATGTACTTTTCCCCGCGCCACTTTCGCCTACCAGCGCCACTTTTTGTCCTCGGTACACCTCAAACGAAACCCCTTTGAGTACTGGCGTATCGGTATACGCAAATTCAATCTCTCTAAATGAAATTATTGGATGCGTATGATTCTCTAAAGGCATTGATAGCTTGTCCTTGGCATTGTATACAGGCGGATCCTCAACAATTTCGCTTTGCCTGTTTAATAAGTCAAGAATGCGCTCGCTCGCGCCAGCGGCTTTTTGAATTTCGCCAATAACTTCACTTACGGTGGCGATAGCGCCACCTGCAAGCACGGCATAAAACATAAACGCGATTAGTTGACCAACTGTAAGTGTGCTTTCGATTACGGCTAGCATGCCTAACCAAGCTACGATGATGATTGCCGACATGCTGATGAGCATGACGCCAGAAATGAGTAGTGCTCTATACTTTATCCGTTTGGAAGCATTCAACATCACGGCATCGGTTATAGTTTGAAAGCTAACAGATTGTCTTTTTTGCGCCCCAAAAGCTTGTATGGTTTTAAGCTCATGTAAGCTTTCATCAACAATACTGCCAATATTCGCCACTTTATTTTGACTTTCTTTACTGTAGTGTCTGACCTTTTTTCCTAACAATTTTACGGGGACAAGGATAAAAGGAATGGCTAAAAAAACATAAAGCGTGAGTTTCAGGCTAGTGATACTCATCAACACAATTGCGCCAACAAAGCTTACACTGGAGCGCAAAGCCATTGAAATGCTCGTACCAATGACGGTTTGTAGTAGGGTCGTATCGCTGGTAAACCGCGAAATAATTTCGCCGGTTCGTTCATTTTCATAGAAACGGGGGCTGAGGGTGAGTAGATGATCAAAGAGTGTTTTCCGAATATCAGCGGATACGCGCTCACCCAACCACACCATGTAGTAAAACCGAATGAATGTTGCCACGCTGCCAATAAATACAATACTTAATATGGCAAGTAATGCGGTGTTTAAGAAATCAGTATCATTTTGATAAAAGCCTGAGTCGACAATATGCCGTAAGCCTTGCCCTAATAGCAGCCAAGTTGAAGCGCTAACAGCGAGTGCCATCACGGCAAAAGCAACCTGTTTTTTATAGGGGGATAGAAAGCTAAATAGCCAAGTCGTCGCGGATTGTTTGATAAGGGATCTCGTCAGAAAATAGGAAAAATCAGCCGATAGTGTAGAACACTGCCAGTCTTATTTATAGGTTTTCCAATCTATTTCAGTCGATAGTAAGAGCTCTCGCAGTGACAAAGCGCGGGGGACAGTTTTTCCTTTTGGTGTCCATCGGTGACCGCCACACGCAGCAACTAATACAGGTTTTGTTGGTTTGAGTAATAGATAGCGCGTTTGCTTGGGGATAATATCAAAATATTCCCCTGTTTTAGAAAACCAACCAAATTGATTGAGATGAATGCGATCAGAGGCAATCCTATCGATACTATCAAGTTCGATGTGCTCCTCTCCCAAATGCTCGATGTACACGGCCACGACCGCGCCGTATCGAGCGTACTGTGAAAACCACTGCAGCGTCTTGCTTGTTTCTTGAGTGTTAATTGGGCATTTTCCGGCTTGTTTTGCTTGCCACGTACCATTGTGAACATCAACGTTCATCGGTGCATAATCTTCTAGTAAGTGCGTGGCGGCATTCTTTATGTGGTAGGTCAGTCCATTTAACTTGCGTTTGATTAACTGCGGGTCAGATATATTGCTGTTGGCAAGCCGCTGAATTTCTCGTTCATACAAGGCGTTACTCAATTCGGCAAAATTAGGGTATTTAGCCGTTAAATGAAATATATCCGTTTGTGTTTGAGAGTTGCTTACCACAGTGCTGTTAGTCTTAATTTGCTTAAACGCATGAATGATAGCATTCGCACGCCTTGAAAACACGTCCCAAGTTATGATTGAAAATGTATGGCGGAGTCGAGCCAGAGCTACCGGCCAATGCCTAAGTGTGTGCTAACTTTACGGGCATAAAAAAAAGCGAAGGCAAAACCTCCGCTTTTTGTAATATCGCTACTTAGTTAAGTAAACCTTACAAAGCTTATTGCCCTTTTATTTCAGAACGCCCTTTGTACGGTGCATCAGCACCTAATTCACCTTCGATACGAAGTAACTGGTTGTATTTTGCTACACGGTCAGAGCGACACAGAGAGCCTGTTTTAATTTGACCCGCTGCCGTGCCTACTGCTAAATCTGCAATTGTAGCGTCTTCCGTTTCACCACTACGGTGAGAAATCACTGCTGTGAAGCCAGCGTCTTTCGCCATCTTGATCGCGTTTAATGTTTCGGTAAGTGAACCGATTTGGTTAAACTTAATAAGAATGGAGTTACCTACACCGTTGTCGATACCACGCTTGAGGATCTTGGTGTTAGTAACAAATAAATCGTCACCCACTAATTGGATTTTGTCGCCAAGTTTACTGGTAAGATAAGCCCAACCGTCCCAATCGCTCTCGTCTAGACCATCTTCAATAGACACGATGGGATATTGAGAAGAAAGCTCAGCTAAGTAATCACTGAAACCTTCAGAATCAAATGACTTGTCTTCGCCGCTAAGCACATACTGCCCATCTTTGTAAAATTCTGAAGAAGCACAGTCTAGTGCAAGAGTGATATCTTCATTCATTTTGTAGCCAGCATTTTCTACCGCTTCCGTGATAACCGCGAGGGCTTCTGCATTTGAGCTTAAGTTTGGCGCAAAACCACCTTCATCACCCACAGCCGTATTTAAGCCTTTTGATGACAATACTTTTTTAAGTGCGTGGAAAATTTCAGCACCCATACGCAATGCTTCACTGAAACTGGATGCGCCGACAGGTTGAACCATAAATTCTTGAATATCGACGTTATTGTCAGCGTGCTCACCACCGTTGATGATGTTCATCATTGGCACAGGCATTGAGTACTGACCTGGTGTACCGTTGAGTTCAGCAATGTGTGCATAAAGAGGTTTGCCCGTGCTGATTGCTTGTGCTTTAGCGATAGCTAACGATACTGCCAATATTGCATTTGCGCCTAATACTTCTTTGTTTTCTGTGCCATCCAAATCAATCATGATCTGGTCAAGTTTTGCTTGTTCGCCTGCTTCTTCACCCACGAGAGCGGCAGCAATTTTATCGTTTACTGCACCTACCGCTTTCAATACTCCCTTGCCTAGGTAACGAGACTTGTCGCCATCACGCAGTTCGAGTGCTTCACGTGAACCCGTTGAAGCGCCTGAGGGGGCAGCTGCGCGACCCATTGCACCACACTCTAAGTATACATCTGCCTCTACAGTAGGGTTTCCGCGCGAGTCTAATATTTCTCTTCCAACAATTCGGCTAATTTTGGCCATTATAGATGATTCCTCTATTCCAAATTTTGATTAATTGTGTTTCTTATTGTACTCATTGGCGGCGGCAACGAAGCCTTCGAACAATGGGTGTCCATCTCTGGGAGTAGAGTTGAACTCAGGGTGAAACTGCCCTGCAATAAACCATGGATGATCGTCTAATTCGATCACTTCTACTAGTCGTTTGTCGGTAGATAAACCACTAATTTTTAGTCCTGCCTCTTCCAACTTGGGACGCAGGTTGTTATTCACTTCATAACGATGGCGGTGACGTTCAAATATTTCTATACTGCCATAGGTGTCAGCCACTTTACTACCTTCCACTAAGTGACACAACTGGCTGCCAAGGCGCATGGTACCACCTAAATCACCCGAAACATCTCTGATCTCTGTTGAACCGTCAGAATCTAACCACTCAGTGATTAGACCGACGACCGGGTAGGGCGTTTCGCTATCAAATTCAGTACTATTGGCATTTTCCATACCGGCAACATGGCGCGCAAACTCAATGTATGCGACTTGCATACCCAAGCATATTCCCAAATAAGGAATGTCGTTTTCTCGCGCGTGTTTTGCTGCGGCAATTTTGCCCTCAATGCCGCGTTCGCCAAAGCCACCAGGTACAAGTATCGCATCTAGCTCTTTTAGCACCGTGGCGCCTTTGCTTTCGATGTCCTGAGAGTCGATATATTTAATGTTAACCGTGACTCTATTTTTGAGGCCAGCGTGTTTGAGGGCTTCATTCACCGATTTATACGCGTCAGGTAATTCGACGTATTTTCCGACCATACCAATGGTCACTTCGTTATTTGGGTTTGATTCAGCATATAAGACTTGTTCCCACTCAGATAAATCGGCTTCTGGGCAATCAAAACCAAAGCGCTCGACAACTAACTCATCCATGCCCTGAGCTTTTAAGGCAGCGGGTATACGATAAATACTGTCTGCGTCGCGTAAAGAGATAACGGCTTTTTCGTTAACATTGGTAAACAATGCGATTTTTGAACGCTCGTTGTTAGGTAAAGCGCATTCTGAGCGACAAACTAAAATATCAGGTTGAATACCAATCGAGCGAAGTTCTTTAACTGAGTGTTGTGTGGGTTTAGTTTTCACTTCGCCAGAAGCCGCCAAATAGGGCACGAGTGTAAGGTGCATAAACATTGTGCGTTCGCGACCGAGTTCTGCGCCCATTTGTCGAATGGCTTCGATAAAAGGTTGCGATTCAATATCACCCACCGTGCCACCGATTTCAACAATGGCGATTTCGTTTCCTTCACCGCCAGCAACGACGCGCTTTTTAATTTCGTTGGTAATATGAGGGATCACTTGAATTGTTGCACCAAGATAGTCTCCCCTGCGTTCTTTGCGCAGTACCTCTTCATAAACTCGGCCAGTAGTAAAGTTGTTTCGTTGAGTCATACGAGTGCGAATAAATCGCTCATAATGTCCCAAATCTAAATCAGTTTCTGCGCCATCATCGGTAACGAAAACCTCGCCATGTTGGATGGGGCTCATCGTGCCAGGATCGACATTGATATATGGGTCGAGTTTAAGCATGGTGACTTTTAGTCCACGGGCTTCCAAAATTGCTGCTAATGAGGCCGCAGCGATGCCCTTACCTAATGATGAAACAACACCACCAGTGACGAAAATATACTTTGTCATATAAGGCCTGATGTAAAGAAAAAGTTATAGAAGCATTAGCTTTTGTCAAAGCGTAATGCGACACAGAGAAAAAGAAAGCTCTCTATTGCTGGGCGCATAGTATAGCGGTTTTTACCCTGTTGAGTAAACGAATTTATTCGCTTAAATCTTCAGCATAGCGCGCCATTCATACAAGAGATTTTGTGCCTCGCGAGGGCTCAAGGCATCAATGTCCGTCTGTCTTAATTTTTCTTCTAGCCAATTGCAAGCACCTATATCAGCTTGGGGGTGACTCGAGGTGTTTGTCTCAACAGAGGCTGTACTGACTGCATTGTTATTAGCGCCAAGGGACTCTAGTTCATGTAGCTTGTTTGAGGCTATTTGTAACACGGCTTTTGGCACGCCGGCTAGTTTTGCGACTTGTAAGCCATAACTTTTGTTGGCGGCACCTCGTAGTACTTGGTGCATAAAACGAATGTCATCTTGGTGTTCAATGGCGCTCAGGTGTATGTTGCTGATTGTCGGTTCATCTTCTGCCAATGCCGTTAATTCAAAGTAGTGCGTGGCAAACAGGGTAAAACAGTTAATTTTCCTTGCCAGATAGCTCGCACAAGCCCATGCTAATGAGAGTCCGTCATACGTACTTGTACCTCTTCCAATTTCGTCCATGAGTACCAAGCTGTTTTCGGTCGCGTTGTTTAATATGTTGGCAGTTTCGGTCATTTCCACCATAAAGGTCGAACGGCCAGACGCTAAGTCATCAGAGGCGCCAATGCGAGTGAATATGCGGTCGATTTGACCAATTCGACAAGCTGAGGCAGGCACAAACGATCCTACATACGCCAACAGCACGATTAATGCAGTTTGCCGCATATATGTTGACTTACCCCCCATATTCGGACCTGTGATCATCAACATTTTGATCTCATTATTGGTCGACAGAGGGTTAGCAATAAACGGCGCGTTCATCACTTGTTCTACAACGGGGTGTCGACCGTCGGAGTACTCGATACAATTTTCGTTGACGAAATCGGGTTTCGTCCAGTCTAGACTTTCTGCTCGTTCGGCTAGCGTGTTCATTACATCTAATTTGGCTAAATAATGAGCGCTATCGAGTAGGGCAGCCAAGTGCGGTATGATTTGATCAAAGAGTTCTTCGTAAAGACGCTTTTCCAATGCTAACGCTTTGCTTTGGCTAGTGAGTACTTTGTCCTCATGCTCTTTAAGTTCTGGAATAATAAAGCGCTCGTTGTTTTTGAGTGTTTGTCTACGTATATAGTCTGGTGGTACTAAGTGATTGTTTGCCCGACTTATTTCGATATAAAAACCGTGTACCTTATTGTAGTTGACTTTTAAAGTAGCGATACCCGTTCGTTCACGCTCGCGCGTTTCTAGTTCATACAAGTAGTCTGTTGCGCCCGATGCTAAAGCGCGCAGCTCATCTAATTCTTGGTTGAATCCCTCTCTAATGACACCGCCATCTCTGAGCACAACGGGAGGGTTATCGATAATGGCGTCTTCGAGTAGTGAGGCGAGTGCTGGGTAGGTGCTAATCTTCTCGATGTATTGAGTGAAAATATGATCTTCGTCGTTTTGCGCTGTACTTGATAGATCTGTTTGGATAATTTCAGATAGCAGCGACAGTACTTCAGGAAGTGTTTTTAAGGCTGTAGACAAACGTGAAAAATCTCTTGGTCTCGCATTTCTTAAGCCAATTCGAGATAACACTCGTTCAATGTCACCAATGTTTTTTAGGTGTTGCGCTAAAACACTATCACCTGTATTGATAAGCGCTTGTATGGCGCGTTGGCGGCTTGTGATTTCTTGTATTGAACGCGTAGGTGCGTGCAGCATTCTTTGCAGTAAACGCGAACCCATAGCGGTACTGGTCGTGTCTAATATACTGAGGAGTGTGTTTTCTGTTCCACCTGATAAATTGCGAGTTAACTCAAGGTTTTTTTGTGTCGTTGCGTCCATTTGCAATATATCTGCGTGGTTGTCACAGACAATTTTGTTTAGATGGATGAGTTGAGTGCGTTGGGTTTCTTGAACGTATTGCAATAAACAACCAGCACAATTAATGGCTAGCATGTTTTCATCTACACCAAACCCACTCAAGCTGGACGTACTAAATTGCTTATTTAGCTTGCTAAGTGCTGTTTGTTTGTCAAATTCCCATGCAGGACGTCGTCTACTGCCCTTAAACGCTTCGACAATATCTGATTGGCTGAAATCATCGGCGTATAGCAACTCAGCAATGTTTATTCGATACATGGCAGAGAGTAGATCTTCCTTTGACTTGCAATCACTGACCACAAACCTACCACTGGCTACATCCAAATATGCAAAACCAAAGGCTTGCTTGTGTTCGTATATAGCAGCTAAAACCGCTTCTCTTTTTTCGTCCTGCAAGGCTTCGTCAGTGATCGTGCCTGGGGTAACAATTCTGACGACTTTTCTTTCTACTGGTCCTTTACTCGTGGCGGGATCACCCACTTGTTCGCATATTGCGACTGACTCCCCCATTTTTACGAGCTTGGCTAAATAGTTTTCGGCAGCGTGGTAGGGAACGCCAGCCATAGGGATGGGTTCTCCACCAGATTTTCCACGTGCAGTCAACGATATGTTTAGCAAATGGGCGGCTTTTTTAGCGTCATCGAAGAATAGTTCGTAAAAATCACCCATGCGATAAAAAACTAAAATATTGGGATGTTCTGCTTTAATATTTAAGTATTGCGCCATCATTGGCGTGTGTTTTTGAGATGATGTAGGCATGTCTCTCATTTTTTATTGTTGTTATAGTTTCTATACGCTGATCTTAAAACATATTTGCAATAATAAGAACTGTATATGACATTGACTTTTAAGCGTCACTTTTTGAGCTATCAAGAATCAAGACAAAAGGCGTGTGGGGAACTACACAGTGCAAATTGCTGCAAGTACATCCTTGTACGTTTAAATTTTTCATCCATGAAAAATAAATTTGCACTGTGTAGTTCCCCACACGCCTTTTGTCTTGATTCTTGTTAGATTGTTTTGTTGCACGGGAATCTTACTAAATGAGTATTAACGGTAAACTAGCAGAAGAACTGGGTGAAATATTACTAAGGAAAAAGCAAACGGTTACAACGGTGGAGTCTTGTACTGGAGGTGGGATTGCTTATGCGATTACTAATGTAGCGGGTTCTTCGCAGTGGTTTCGACAAGCATGGGTAACCTATGCCAATGAAGCAAAAGAAACCCTTGTAGGCGTGTCAAAAGAAACCTTGATGGAGCACGGTGCAGTGTCTGCACAGACTGTTGTTGAAATGTCTTATGGTGGTTTGCGAGCCGCTGATGCCGATTATTGTATTGCAGTAAGCGGTATTGCAGGCCCAGGCGGAGGTACAGATGCTAAACCGGTAGGTACAGTGTGGTTTGCTATCCGACACAAAGATACGTGTTTAACCTATCATCAAGTATTTACTGGTGACAGGGCGGCGATTCGTCAACAGGCAATTCACTTCGCTTTGAAAAAACTGATCCAAATAGCGGTTGTTGATTAATTAATTCAAGTTATCATTGTGGAGTGACATCATAATTTTGCTAATTAATATTGTACTGTATAGTTATACAGTGTAAAGTGTGTAATATAATTTTGCTTATCTCAAAAAAGCGTCTTCAAAAACCAAGGATATCATTGTGAAAGATAATAAAAACCAAGCACTCACTGCCGCATTAGGCCAAATAGAAAAACAATTTGGTAAAGGTGCCATTATGCGTTTGGGTGACAATCAGGCAATGGATATTGAAGCTATTTCTACTGGATCATTGACGATCGACATCGCCTTAGGCATTGGTGGTTTGCCCTGTGGTCGAGTAGTTGAAATTTATGGGCCGGAATCTTCGGGTAAAACAACGCTTACCTTGCAAGTTATTGCAGAAGCACAAAAGGCTGGCAAAACTTGTGCATTTGTTGATGCGGAACACGCCCTTGATCCGGTATATGCAGAAAAGCTAGGCGTCAATATTGATGATTTGTTGGTATCTCAACCAGATACAGGCGAACAAGCACTCGAAATTTGCGATATGTTGGTGCGCTCTGGTGCCGTCGATGTAGTGATCGTTGACTCCGTTGCCGCTTTGACACCAAAAGCAGAAATCGAGGGAGATATGGGAGACTCTCATGTCGGTTTGCAAGCACGCTTAATGTCACAAGCATTACGTAAACTTACTGCTAATATCAAGCGCTCAAATACCTTATGTGTATTTATTAACCAGATCCGGATGAAAATTGGCGTGATGTTTGGTAATCCAGAAACCACCACTGGTGGTAATGCGCTTAAATTCTATTCTTCAGTACGCTTGGATATTCGTCGAATCGGCGCAATAAAAGACGGGGATGAGGTCGTGGGTAATGAAACGCGCGTCAAGGTGGTAAAAAACAAAGTCGCACCGCCCTTTAAGCAGGCTGAGTTCCAGATCATGTATGGGCAAGGTATTAGCAAAGAAGCTGAACTTATTGATCTTGGCGTAAAGCAAAAGCTTGTCGAGAAAGCAGGTGCTTGGTATAGCTATAATGGTGACCGTATTGGTCAAGGTAAAGCCAACGTTGTCAGATATCTAAAAGAAAATCCAGCAATTGCTAAGGATATCGAGACAAAGATCAGAGCAGAATTATTATTGACTAAAAAAGTGGATGAAGCCGAAGAAGAAAGCGCAATCGCAGAGTAACTGATTGCTTTGCCAATATGCTAGCAGACGGCTATGTTGTAAATGATTTATATGTTTAACATAGCCAATGCTGTAGCTTTATAGGCTGTTTTTCTTTGTAAAATTATAGGACAAAGATGAGCGGCCTATAATATTTATTCTAAGAAATCTATTCGCTGATGCGTATTTTCCCATTCTGCAGGAAACTTTCCTTGTAAAACATATGAAAAACTGATCAATTCGGCTATTACTGTGTACAGTGTTTCAGGTACTGCTTGGCCTAAATCTAAATGAGAGAGTATATTACTCAATTGCTCGTCTTCATGAATGAAAATACCATGGCTTTTAGCTAAGGTAATGATTTCTTGAGCCAAATCTCCATTTCCTTTTGCCATGACTGTTGGTGCGCTTTTACTTGTTTTTGCATCGTATTTTAAGGCGGTGGCTTGCTTCTTACTATTGCTTGTTTGGTATGCATTTTTCATCTTGTTCATGCCTCAAATTTGATTAAGCGTAGGTTTTCATCGTACTAAGTTGTGTCTCCATCAATGATGAGGGAATTTTAGCAACGTAAACTTTTTGTTCGACCAAAGATATCCCTAAATCATTGAGTCTTTGGCCGAATTTAGGTAGGGACTGTTCGACGCTTCGTTTTAAAGCATCATTAGAGGCATACAATCCAAGGCTAAGTGACTGTTGCCTGATGATAGTTTTTGCTAAAAGTTGGCCTCTTTTCCCGATATCTAATTTTAAGTCGAGTTTCCATTGTGTCTCCAAGCGATCTTCTTCATCGTCGTTACGCTGATGTTCCCTTTTTAAGCTGACTTGTATTTCCTGCCCTGAGGGATTTATTAAATTAGGGACAACAAAATACAAACTATCGCTGGACTGAATAGTGTTGTCAGCACTTTTAAGGGTGTTCAAACTTCGTTGATTGAATATTTGCCGAATACCGTTGAGTAACTGAGTGTGGCTGCCATGCTCGCTTTCTGTTCGGTTTTTTGAACTGACTTGATTAGCTTGTTTTGTGAATTGCGGAATCTGTGACTTTCCAAGCAGTAAATGCGTCAGCTGTTGTTGTATGGATGCAGGGGCGCTGGTCGATGGCAGTAGGCGCACAATCAATAAATTGACGAGTGCCTCAACGAAGTTGTTGGCGGGTTTGGGAGTGCGAATAGCTTGAGTCAGCATTCCATCTGTCAATAAACTCGAATGTAATTGCTTTAATTCGGTGTTGCTAGGGATATCTGGGAATTCAGTGGCTGCTTTGTCAGTATTTTCTTTTCGGGTTATTTGTTTATCTATGACAGGGATTGAATTTGCATTGGTGCTAGCATCTGTAGTGTTATTGGTTTGTTTGCCTGCCAGTTTAATAGCATTAAGTGGAGGAGTATCTAATTTGGTTTGTGTAACCTTCAGTAATCCCTTGAAAATTTCATTGATCAGTTGCTGCAATTTAGGGTCGACTGGCGCATCCGTTTTGAGTAACAAGTTTTTAATATTAGATTGGAGTTTGCTTGAAACGGCATGTTCGTCGATTTGACTAAGGGTTTTGAATTGTTCCACTAGTGCTCGTGAAGGCAAAAACACTCGGTCGTCTATAGTATTTTTGTATAATTGTTCACCACTTGATTTGTTTTTAATCGTTCTCGTTTGTTGTGTTTGAGAGATATTGTCCTCAACTGAGTTTTGCTGTGGTTTATGTTCATTTGTAGGGTTTTTAGCTGAACTACTATCATGATGTAATACATGAATGGGTACAAATATTGTCCTAGGTTTCGAAACTAACTGAACCTGCACATATTTGCTTTTTCCGTCCCTTTCTTGTGTTACTAAGAGCTGCTCGCTGCCTTGGCTATCATTCTGCGGAATAATTGATTTTTGTATTGATTCAAGCCCTTTTACCGACTTCACAATTTCGCTACTTGCGGGTAATAAAATTTGACTTTGCTTATGGCCTTGCTCGCCGAGGACAAATATATTTTGTTGAAGCAGTTTGTCTAAAGCAATCTTTGAAGAAACACTTAAACTTTCGTTGAGTTTCACTATTTGACTTTTAGTTAGGCTGAGTTTGGACACTTGATAGTTGGCTTTTTCAAGTGCCAGATTGCCAATGATGGTACCCTTATTCGTGTTGACTATTTCGATTTTTAATCGGTCTTTTGGCGATATCTCTAAATCAGCTAATGCGTCGCTTGATAAGGTGATTTCAGATACCGGCGCGCCTCTGGTTCGCAAGCTAACAGTGCCGATTTGTCGACCTTCCGATACTTGGATTGTCTTGCTTTTTATGTCTAGCGATACACCATATTTCAAGTCCTTGTTTACATCAACTCCACCAAATTTCATTATGTTGCTTGCGAGTTGAAGCACTGCGCTGTACGTGTTGATACGTGTAGTCGCAGTGGGGAAAATGGCTGCTTTACTGAGGTCATGCATTGAAATATCTTTCCATTGCTTGGCTAGCTGTCTGGCAAGCGCATTGGCAATAGGCGGTATGTTTTGGTTTTCTGCTGATTGAACAATCAGCTTTGCGCGCTCATTTCTAACGCCAGTGAGTATAAGTTTGTCACCCTCTTTTAGGGGAGGATTGACAGAGAGTGTTTCATTGGCAATCCGAATTTTTTGATTGCTGCTTTGTATCTGCAAGCTGGTGTGTGTTCGATTGACTTTAACGACGGTTAGTGTGAGTGGTAGGCCTTGCTTTATTGCATCTTTGGCGTATTCTGAAACGGTCATTTTTGTGCCGCCTGATACAGTATCCTGCAGCTGGGGTAAGGATTGCGGCGATGTTATAGATGATGTATTCATAACTAGCTTATCGGAAAATTGTGTAATTTCTCTACAGAAATATTCTCATTTATCAGTGACACTTAAAGGAAACATAGCCATTTTTTATGTTATTATTTCACCTACTGAGAGTGGTGCTTACGGCATACAACAAAGGCTATGTAAAACTTAACGGGAGCGTAGCCACAAATAAATAGATGGGAAAAGTATTGGGTCTCCTTCAACTTCAAGATATCAGCTGCGAAAAACAAGACCGTGTACTCTTTGCAAACTTGAGCTTAACCCTTGCAAAAGGGGAGCTATTGTTCCTAAAGGGCGAAAATGGTGCGGGTAAAACAAGTTTACTTAGGATCATGGTTGGTCTAAGCAAGCCGCAAAGAGGTAAGGTGTATTTTGATGGTGTCGACTTAACAGAAGACATGAGTGTTTGCGAAAAGTTAATCTATTGCGGCCACAAGTTAGGTTTGAACGCATCACTCAATCCCGTTGAAAACTTGATGTTTTGGTCAAATACACATGGCCATAACGCGTCATTGACTGAATTAGAGGATATTTTAGAACAACTGGGTTTGTTTGGTATGGAAGACTTACCCCTTAGGCAGCTTTCTGCTGGACAACAAAGGCGAGTGTCTTTGGCTAAATTGTGGATAAATACTCACGCGAAATTATGGGTATTGGATGAGCCTTTTACTGCCCTCGATAAGCAAACTGTCGAGCTACTGGAAAATAAGCTTGACAGTTTTGTTGAAAGCGGCGGTTCAGTCGTGCTGACCTCGCACCAACAAGCTAGTCTAAACTGTAAGCAGAGAGAGTGGATACTGGAGTATCTCCACTAATGCGGGCATTATTAGCTGTATTTAAACGCGAATTGGCTCTGTCGTTTCGTCAGCGTTCCGAACTCATGCAGCCTTTGATGTTTTTTATCATTGTCATCAGCTTGTTTCCCGTGGCTATTGGCCCCAGTCCAGAACTATTACAGCGTGTGTCAGGAGGTGTGGTTTGGGTAGCAGCCATTCTTTCACTTCTATTAGGAATGGAACGTTTGTTTAGGGACGACTTTTTAGATGGTACATTGGAACAGTATCTATTGAGCGCGACACCTGCTTATTTGATCGTATTGGTAAAAGTGCTGGCACACTGGATAATTAGTATTTTGCCTCTTTTGATCTTGTCGCCTTTGTTGGCGCTTTTTTTGAATATGACTGTCCAAATGTATTGGGTTTTAATGTTGACGCTATTAATTGGCACCCCAATTATCAGTTTGATCGGTGCAATAGGGGTTGCGCTTACGGTTAGCTTGCATAAAAGTGGTGTATTGTTACCACTCATTTTACTGCCGTTATTCATCCCCTTGTTAATTTTTTCTACGTCAGCGATTGAATCTGTATCTTTGCAACTACCGTATGGATTTCAGCTGGGTATAATGACAGCAATTTTGCTTTTTTCACTTGCTTTAGCGCCCAGTGCTATTGCCTATTCTTTAAAGGTGAGTCTCAACTAATGTGGAAGTGGTTTAACCAATTTGCCAAGCCGGATCGCACTTACAAGTTGTGTAATCAACTATTGCCTTGGTTTGTAGGAATTTTTGTCGTCGCTATGCCTATTGGCATGATCTGGGGATTGATATATGCACCCACTGATTACCAGCAGTTTGACGTATACCGAATAATTTATATCCATGTTCCCACGGCTACACTCTCATTAAGTGCATATATGGCGATGGCGGTGGCGGGTTTTGTCGGCTTAGTTTGGCAGTGGCGAACAGCCTTAATAACGATGATTGCTATCGCGCCTGTTGGTGCTATTGTGACCTTTGTATCTTTGTTTACGGGAGCAGTGTGGGGTAAGCCCACTTGGGGAACGTATTGGATTTGGGATGCACGCCTCACTTCACAACTAGTATTGTTGTTTTTATATGTGGGAGTGCTGGCTTTGTATGTGTCCTTTGAAGATAAGATTCAGGGTGGCAAAGCAGCAGCAATCCTGTCTTTAGTTGGGGTAATTAACATACCTATAATCAAATATTCGGTTGAGTGGTGGAATACCTTGCACCAACCTGCAACGATCAGCAAAATAGACAAGCCAGATATGCCAATGGCCATGTTGCTTCCTTTGTTGATCTCCATTTTGGGTACCTTGGGTTTTATCGCAACATCAGTCTTAATACGCTTAAAAAACGAATTGATTAAAGCTGACGCACATCGTCCTTGGGTTTTTGAGATGATGCAAAACAAGCAGCATGATTTACACACAATACCTAACAAAATATTGGTCACTGGGCTTGCGGTTATGTTTGCTGTGATCGGTGTGGTTTATATGACAGGACAAGGCTTTAAGTTTGATTCTGCTCAGGCCTTTTTTGATATGGGCGGAAGAGCATTATTTGTGTGGCTATCTTTTGGTGTAGGTTTGTGCGCAATGTTGGCAGTACTCGCGTATTCAATTTTTATGAATGGGATAGTGAAACGCGAAGTCACTAAGCAGCATCGACGGGCACAACGCATAATTGAAGCCCGTAAAAACAGGAAAAAGAGTAAAGAGGTAGCAGATGAACCGTCGACGTAAACAAAGGCTAATGGCTGTTACTGCAGCGTTTGTATTATTGGCAGCAGCCGTGTCTGTCATGCTGGTGAGTTTGAACGACAGTATTGACGTATTTTATACCCCTACTGAAATTCACAATGGTAAAACAGCTACGGGTAAAAAACCGATAGTCGGACAACGTTTACGAATTGGCGGTTTGGTAGTGCCTGGGAGCGTTGAACGAGACGAAGATTCACTTAGTGTTAGTTTTGAACTTGTTGATTCTGGCCCTACTGTAAAAGTCGAGTTTGATGGGATTTTGCCTGACTTGTTTAGAGAAGGACAGGGTATTGTCGCCACTGGTGAGTTAAGAAATCCGACACTGATTGCTGCTACTGAGGTTTTGGCTAAACACGACGAAGAATACATGCCACCTGAGCTTGCAGAACAACTCAAAGGTATCAAACACTTCAAGCCAGATGATACAAAAACTAGTGCGGGGAGTTATCAATGATTGCAGAATTGGGTAATCTCACACTCGTCATCGCCTTGGTCTTGTCAATATTGTTAGCGGTATATCCTTTGTGGGGCGCGCAAACTGATAATCAAGTTTTGATGTCGATGGCGCGTCCTTTAGCTTTTGGTTTATTCATATTTACCTTAATTGCCTATGGCGTGTTAACCCATGCTTTTGTCATTGATGATTTTTCTTTGACATATGTGGCGCAAAACTCAAACAGCAAGTTACCCGTGTACTACAAGGTCACCGCTGTTTGGGGAGGACATGAGGGATCTTTTTTACTGTGGGTGCTGATCTTTGCGATTTGGACGGTTGCAGTGGCTCTATTCTCCAAAGGCATACCTGAAAAAATGCTAGCTCGAGTGCTATCAGTGCTGGGTATGGTGAGTATTTCATTTTATTTGTTTATGCTGATTACCTCTAATCCCTTTGATAGCATGTTGCCGTTTTACCCAGTGGATGGGCGTGATCTCAATCCTTTACTACAGGATTTCGGCATGATCATTCATCCCCCCATGCTGTATATGGGTTATGTTGGTTTTTCTGTTGCTTTTGCCTTTGCTATTGCTGCTTTGATAGGTGGGCAGCTTGATTCTACCTGGGCGCGCTGGTCTCGCCCATGGACAATTGCGGCATGGGCTTTTTTGACATTGGGTTTAGCACTCGGCAGTTGGTGGGCATATTATGAGCTAGGTTGGGGCGGCTGGTGGTTTTGGGATCCGGTTGAAAACGCCGCTTTTATGCCTTGGTTGGCAGGTACAGCTTTAATGCATTCGCTTGCCGTCACTGAAAAGCGCAAAGTATTTAAGTCTTGGACAGTTTTGCTCGCTATCGCTGCTTTCTCTTTAAGTTTACTGGGAACTTTTCTGGTTAGGTCGGGTGTACTGGTGTCAGTACATTCCTTTGCTTCCGATCCTTCAAGGGGGCTATTTATACTAGGTTTACTCGTCATTGTAATTGGTGGTTCCTTGCTCTTGTATGCAGTAAGAGCGTCTCAGTTGAAATCAGTTGGGCGTTATGATTTGTTCTCTCGAGAAATGATGCTAATGGGCAATAATGTACTTCTTTGTGCTGCAACGGTTGTGGTTTTATTAGGGACGCTGTTTCCTCTTATCCATAAAGAAATTGGTCTCGGCAGCATTTCTATTGGCGCGCCATTCTTTAATCAAATGTTTACGTTACTAATTGTGCCTTTTGTTTTCTTTTTGGGCGTGGGGCCATTAACACGATGGAAAAGGCAAAAACCAAAAGCGTTAAGAAACCAGTTGGTTATGGCGTTCTTTATTTCGCTGTCGGCCGGTTTATTGGTGATATTTAGCTACGACCACTTTTCTCAACTCGCTCTACTTGGCATGACGATGAGCTTCTGGATTTTAGTAGCGACAGTATTTGAAGTTCGTCAACGCGTTGTATCGCCGTTAAAAGAAGAACCTATTTTACAATCTTTAAAAAAGCTTACTCCCAGTCATTGGGGAATGGTCTTAGGGCATGTAGGTTTTGCAGTTTGCCTCATTGGTATAACCTTGGTAAGTAATTACGAAAAAGAAATGGATGTGCGGGTAAAAATTGGTCAAACCATACAGATGGCGGATTACGATGTTAAGTTCATCGGTGTCGAAGCGATACAAGGTCCAAACTACACGGCAGATAGAGGAATCTTTGATATCTACAAAAATGGTAAACTCATCAACCATCTTGAGCCAGAAAAACGCTTTTATACTGTTCAGCAAATGCCGATGACCGAGGCGGGTATTCATACTACCTTGACTCGAGATTTGTTTATAGCAATGGGGGAGCCTTTAGAGGGCGGAGATTGGGCGATCCAGTTGTATTACAAACCTTTTGTTGTATGGATTTGGGGCGGAGCTTTTATTATGAGTATTGGTGCGGCATTTTCTATCGCCGATAAGCGTTACCGGATTAAAAAGATAGCACAGTTCAAGCGTGCTGCTAAGAGTGAAGATGCATCGACTTTTGGTACGCCACAAAGTGCTTCGAGAGAGAGCATACTATGAAGCGTTTAACTTGGTTTTTGTTACCTCTTGTCTTATTTTTGTCTCTTAGTGTGTTTTTATACAAAGGGTTGTTCTCAGACCCTTCTGAACGAGAGTCTGTTGTACTGGCGAATACTTTTCCAGCTTTTTCTTTACCTGATCTTATGGACGAAAGTGTCATTCATACAAACGATCTGTTTAAGGGAAAAATGACTTTGGTCAATGTTTGGGGGGTATGGTGTGTGACCTGTGCCATCGAATTACCTTATTTGACTGAATTAAGTCAACAAGGCTATCGGTTTGTCGGTTTGTATTACGACCAGGATCTAGACCCAGATTTTGGCAGTAAAACTATCAATAGAGTGCGTGCAGAAGTCATTGAAACAACCTCACGCTTCGGGAACCCTTTTGAATTCAATATTTTTGATGTGTACCGAGACACCAGTTTAGATTTGGGTGTTACAGGTGCGCCTGAGACTTTTTTAGTTGATCACGATGGAGTAATACGGGTGCATCATCTTGGCGATATTAATGAGCGGGTGTGGCAATCTAAGTTTATGCCGGTGATTAATGCCATACGGGAGGAGACAGCGACAGGTGCCATGCAATGAGTAGAGTAAAGCTATCACCTATTATTTTTGCATGCATATGCCTATTGGTTAGCGGCGTAAAAGCGGAAGATACAAAACAACGAGTTGTTCCAGACGATTATGCGGAGAACTACGCCTTCGATGATCCGAATCAACGACAAGTGTTTTTAAAGCTGACAAAAGAACTGCGATGCCCAATGTGCCAAAACCAAAATATTGCTGATTCGGATGCTATGATTGCCCATGACATGAGGCGTAAGGTATATCAGCTTATGCAAGAAGGTAAAAATGAAGGGCAGGTGATTGATTTTATGAAAGCGCGTTACGGCGACTTTGTACATTATCAACCGCCGGTAAATACTGCGACGATATGGCTTTGGATAATACCATTGTGCTTTGTCTTTATTATGTTTGGGATGTTTATCGTGAGGCGAAAAACGCACGAAGAAGATAACATCGAAGATAAGTTGGCCAAGGCAGACGAGTTACTAAAAGAAGAATAAAAAGTACATGACCGAATTTTATATTTACGCCTTTGCGCTTGTAGTGTTTGCCAGTTTGTTTGTTGTTGTTCCTATTGTTAGCAAAAACAGAAAAAATCGGTATGAAGTGTCCAACGCCAATGTAGTCAAACAACGGATGCAAGAACTGGATGAAGAAGTTGAGCAGGGGCTAATATCCGAAAAAGATAAAAAAACGGCTCTAAAAGAGCTAAAGCTCGCTTTGTACAATGAAAGCTTGGCACCGAAAGAGGAGCAAACCGGCGAGCGAAAGCGCATTAAGATGCATCCACTATTACTCGCCGCTTTGTCGTTCCCCGCCGTTTTAGTAGGTATAGTGGTTTATTATTCATCAAATCAATTGTCAGGGCTGCAAGAGTACATTCACTTACTCAACAATACCGAAGCGCTAACCCGAACTATGGCTGAAAGTGGTAATCAACAAATTAGCGCAGACGACTATGCTAAGTATGCAGTGATCATTAGGCATCGTCTGAAGGACACACCTAAGGATCCAACCGGTTGGAAAATTTTAGGACAAGTGCAACTTGCTATTGGCCGCATAGAGCAATCAATAGCAGCGTATCAACGCGCTTTAGAGTTATCGCCTCAGGACACAGATACTCGATATAAGTATGCAAATGCATTGATGGCCGCTGGTACCGAAAATTCATTGAAAAATGCGGCTAATCAGGTGCAATTTTTGATTGCTAAAGACACTACAAATAAGGACTATCGATTGCTGCTTACTGTGATCGCGACACAACTAGGGAACGCAGAGCTTGCTGGGCAAAACTTTGCTATGATAAAGGGTATGATGGCACCAGAGAGTAATTTTTATCAATCGCTTGTGGTTCAATTGCGGCGCATTGGGGTAGAAGAACATTATCTCTCAAGCGCCGATACAGTAAACGAACAAGTAGACACATTGACCAGTATTCAAATTAGGGTCGAATTGAGCGAAAAGCTCACAAGTAAGCTACCCGACAACGGGTTTTTGATTGTGTTCGCACAAGATGCGCAAAGTGAGGTGAGGATACCTTTGGCAGTCAAACGTTTGGCCTTAAGTTCATTTCCTGTCAATGTGACTCTATCTACCGAAAATGCCATGCTGGCTGGACGAACCTTAGATACCGTTGAAAGTGTAAAGCTAACAGCTAGAGTGTCTAGAGACGCAGATGTGATGGCTGCCAGTGGTGAATTGGAAGGTGGCATTGAGGCTATCCCCTTGCTTAAAGGAAAAGCGGTGTCTACAACTATACTGATTGATAAGGAGATTTAAGTGAAACTACTGCAACTGGCATCGATAGTCGTTTGTTTGGCCTTGGGCGCCTGTACGGCGAACCATGCAGAACAACAAGCGCAATCCAGTAACCAAGCAGGGACAGAGCAAAACCGCTCTGAAGCTAGCAAACAAGCAAAAGCTTACGATCCATTAGAGCCTGTCAACCGCGTTATTTGGGATTTCAACTACGATGTACTTGACCGCTACCTGATCAAACCTGTCACACTGGGCTATGTTGCCGTTATGCCGCAACCTGTACGAAATGGACTGATGAATGCGGTATATAATTTGGAAGAACCTGCAAATACGATTAATAATATCTTGCAAGGGAAACCAGGCGATTCTGCTACCAGCCTAGGGCGTTTTCTGGTTAATTCAACGGTTGGTGTTTTAGGTCTTTTTGACGTAGCGCAAAGCATGGGGCTGGAGCGTCAAGAGGAAGACTTTGGACAAGTACTTGGTGTGTGGGGGGTAGGCACTGGACCGTACTTGATGTTGCCAGGTTTGGGGCCAAGTGATGTTCGCAGTTTTACCGGCGATATCGTAGACAACTATTATTGGCCATCGACCGTACTTGATGATCCTATCGTCATTGCGGCAAATTTAATCAGCGTTATCGAAACGAGAGCGTCATTAATAGAAGTAGAAGAAAACCTAAACCGTTCACTAGACCAGTATTTATTTGTCCGTGATGTGTATTTTCAGCGTCTGGCTTTTGATGTCAGTGACGGAAAAATAGGGCAAAAAAGCGAAGAAGAAATCGAGCAAGAAGCTGATGATTTTTCTGACTTTGAAAGTTTGTTGGAAGGGCAGTAAAGCACATCAACGACTGGTTTGATGCTAGGTAAATATCTACAAAAATAGCTTTGGCCGAATGTTTTGTTTTGCAGCAAGTAAATAGATTGCTTTCTTTCAAATATATGCTCGGACTTCCTGCATTTAACGAGGTCAGTATTAAACCTCGCTAAAGTAGGTGATAGTGTTTAAAAAGTTATTTGGGATACCCATCTGGGTTATTGGACTGCCAACGCCACGAATCTTCGCACATTTCTTTTAGTCCTTTTTCTGCCTTCCAGTTCAGTTCTGCAGTTGCTAGCTTAGGGTCAGCGTAACAAGAGGCAACGTCGCCTTCACGGCGAGGTGCTATTTTGTAAGGAAGCGGCTTACCACTGGCTTGTTCGAAGGCTTTTACCATTTCAAGTACACTATATCCCTGACCTGTACCAAGGTTACAAGTAAATAAGCCTGCGTTGTCATCAATTTTGGCTAGCGCTTTTAAATGGCCGTTTGCAAGGTCTTCAACATGGATGTAATCGCGTACACCTGTGCCATCTGGCGTGTCATAATCGTTCCCAAATACACTTAAGTATTCACGCTTGCCTGTTGCCACTTGAGTAATAAATGGCATTAAATTATTTGGGATACCATTTGGATCCTCGCCTATTCGACCAGAAGCATGTGCACCCGCTGGGTTGAAATATCTGAGTAAAACGATATTCCACTCTTTGTCTGATTTATAAATATCGGAGAGGATTAGTTCAACCATCAACTTTGATTGACCGTATGGATTGGTGGGTTTTCCGGTTGGCAGGTTTTCATGTAAGGGTAATTCTATCGGATCACCATAAACAGTGGCAGACGAGCTAAACACTATATTTTTGCAACCGTGTGCTTTCATTGCCTTGCACAGATTTAATGTGCCATATACGTTGTTTTCGTAATAGTGCATGGGCTTTACAACCGACTCACCGACGGCTTTTAAACCGGCAAAGTGAATAACAGAGTCGATAGTGTAGTCTGAAAATAATGAATTTAAGCAAGCATCATCTAAGATATCACCTTTTATGAATGTTGCTTGTTTACCGGTGATCTCTTCTACTCGTTTTAAGCTTTCTGGAGAAGAATTGGATAAGTTATCAAGAACGACGACCTTGTAGTCGTTTTCTAACAACTGTAAAACAGTATGGCTGCCGATGTAACCACTACCACCAGTGACTAAAATTGTTTTCATTCATTGTCCTTGTTAATTTGCTTAGGGAGATATTGTACGCTCATTGAGTATTGTAATGGTTTAACCACTAGTGGATAAAGCAACAAAATCAGTACAGCCCATGCCAGTGCCCACCAATTTTCTGATACCTTTAGGAGCAGTACAAAAACGGGCACAATCACGAGCAATTTTAAAATATTGAGGATGGTTTTTTGAGGAATAGGCATGTTTTTGGATGCCGCTTCAAGTATGGCCATTCTCTCTGTGAGCGTTAGGTTTTGTAGCCCAGGAATTTTTCGTGTTGAAATATAAATTTTCAAAATAATAATAGTTGGCTTTTTTTCTATTATACTTAAAAAAATAAATGCTGTTTGTTTTTTAATACTTTGAAAAAGTAAGTACTCGTCTTTTCAAACCAAAAGCATGAAACCCATGACATGGACACCAAATTGCATTTTTCAACTTGTTTGAAAATACAACTAAATTGCTAACTTTTATGTCGCATAAAAAAGACACAAGTAGTGAAAAATACTGAAAATGTAAAAAAATGTTATCAATCAAGGCTTAAGAGAATATTTACATGCTTTTTTATTGCACTTTACTGGATATCAACGTACCCTTAGACCATATTTTTTAAGGTGCTATTTGTATCGCTTGTATGGTCAAACTATATGTTTCAATCAATATTTTGCAAATACAAGTAAGAATCTACAAGCTTAACTAAAACAACTATAGATGCATCTTGAAGCTACTGTTGCCGAAGGTCTTTTTACTTTAATGACGTATATACATTACGCGCCAATAATAATAACTGCGTTGATAACCTCTGTATTACTCGTTGTGATGACACCTGTTGCTCACTTTCTTGGATTAGTTGATATCCCTAATTACAGAAAGAATCACTCAGGCAATATTCCATTGACTGGTGGTTTGGCCATGTTCATGGGGATTCTTTTTGCCAGCCTTATTACTGATGTCGTTTTCCAAAATAACCCGATGTTTTTAACATCTGCTGCGTTTATTGTACTTTTGGGGATGCTGGATGACCGGTTTGATTTGAGCGCAAAAGGCAGATTGTTTTGTCAATTCGTTGTCTCTGCATTAATGGTTTGGGTAGCTGACAATTATGTCGTTAATTTAGGCGATATTTTTGGCTTTGGCGCTTTACATATACCTACTTTGGGTTACGTATTCACCATGGTTTGTGTGGTTGGAGTCATCAATGCGTTCAACATGATAGACGGAATAGATGGATTAGCCGGTGGTATGAGTCTAGTCGTGTTATTTTCTGTTATTGTGCTCATGTACGTGCAGGGCGATTTATCAGGAATCACTGCACCTTTGGTTATTGCTGCTGCGATAGTCCCTTTTCTTGCTTTCAATTTGAGTATTAAAGGATTTAAAGGAAATAAAATTTTCATGGGCGACGCTGGCAGTATGTTTATCGGGCTAGCTATTGTTTGGTTGCTCGTAGAAAATGCAGGTTCGACCGATTCTACATTTAGACCAATCACGGCAGTGTGGTTAATTGGCCTTCCATTGATGGATATGGCTGCGATTATGATTCGTCGCGCCAGAAAAGGGCGTTCGGTGTTGCAGCCTGATAAACATCACTTGCACAATATATTCATTAGAGCGGGGTTTAGCCCCTTTGCAGCTTTGTTATCTATATTGCTAATGGGAGTCGCTTTTTGTACTGTTGCGGTGATATCTGAAGTATATTTGATACCAGAATACATAATGTTCTATGCTTTTATAGCTACACTCGCTGTGTTTACTGGAGTATTACTAAACATTTGGAAAATTCTTCGCCTTATTAGACGGATAGGAATAGTCTAGTCAAAATGAAAGGGATTTTTCTTATTCTGAGTTTTAGCTTGAGTGCATGTGTTAGCGTTAAAACTAGAACTCTAGATATTCCTACAATACAACATGGATTTGTTCCGTCGAGTACCCTTCTTGATCAAGATACAGTTTCAATCAATTCATCTGTCTATCGTATTCTAAGGCTCTATATTTCAGCAAATGGCAATAAATGCTCATTCGCTAGGGCTAGTCAATCTTCGGTTGATGTGAGAATTTGTGATGTCAACGGTGAGTTAATACTGCTACCCCACGCTTTACTAAGTAAAAATCAATGATAAAAAATTTATTCGTGCTTATTATTGTATTGATTCCGAGCTTGGCATTCGGGCAATCGAATGTATCGCAGGAAAAAGAGAATGTAGCGACTGTTCAAGACCTAGAAAATTTTATTAATACTTCAGAACAACAGACAGATATTGGGCAAAATATTGAAGAAGGTTATGAACAAATTGACGAGTTTAAGCCTTTTGGTCACGCTCTTTTTGACGATGTAAATGTAACACAACGCAGAGTGTTGACTAATCCTGAATATTTGCTTGCAGCGGGTGATAAAATTTCCGTTCAATTGTGGGGCGCGGTCAATCAATCTGATATCCACATTGTTGACAATCAGTTAAATCTATTCATTCCTAATGTTGGTCCTATAAATTTACAAGACGTGACAGCCCAGAATTTGAACCAAGTGGTGTCACAAAAAATTAAAAGCGTGTATACCGATAACGTTAATATTTACGTAAATTTGTTGGCTACCACACCTGTGGGTGTCATGGTGTCAGGCGGGGTGTCTATTCCGGGTGTCTATGCAGGGACATCCAGTGACTCTGTCCTATTTTACTTAAAGCGAGCCGGAGGTATTGATCCCAAAAAAGGCTCGTACAGGAGCATCAAAATTATTCGTAATGGTGAGTTACTGCAGACGATAGACTTGTATGATTTCCTGACTAAAGGAAAGTTAGTCGAGCATGCATTTAAAGATGGTGACGTAATATTTGCTTCCTTTCGAGGTCCCAGTGTAAGTGTGACAGAGGGTGAGACAAGGCTGTCTTTCGAATTTTCAGAAGATTCAATAAGGGGTAGTGATTTAGTAGAGCTAGCAAAGCCTGATGTTAGCATCAGCCACATAGCGATAAATGGTGTTCGGGATAAAAAACCGATTGCCTTATATCTATCAAGAGACGAATTTTTAAACTTTACTCTTCGTAACGGTGACGAATTACTATTTAATGAAGATTTGCGTCCGCAAGTCATCAGTGTTGAGTTATCTGGAAGTTACTTAGGTCCTTCTTTTTATGCCGTGCCAACTTCAACACGTTTGTCGAATTTGTTGGATTACGTTGAGGTTGATCCGGAACAAGCAAATTTGCAGTCAATATATGTTGTCCGTGAAAGTGTAAAACAGCAACAAAAGGAACTTTTAGATGCTTCATTGTCTCGTTTAGAGAGGAATGTTTATACTGCGCCCGCATCCTCTGATGGTGAGGCTCGTCTTAGAGCACAAGAAGCACAATTGGTCTCTCAATTTATTGAGCGAGCAAGGCAAATAGAACCAACTGGGAAAGTGGTTGTGTCTATTGACGGTAAGGCAGCAAATATACTTTTGGAACAGGGCGATACGATAGTCATCCCTCCAAAGTCGGATTTGATCAATATTTCGGGAGAAGTGGTGTTCCCGCAAGCGATTGTGTTCAATGAGGGAGCTTCAATTAAAGACTATATAAATTGGGCGGGAGGATACTCTGATAGAGCTAATCAAGACACTATAGTTATACTCCATACCAATGGCGCATCGAGTATAGTTAGTTTGAGCAATACAAACTGGTTTTCTGGACAATCAGATTACAAGTTAGCGCCCGGTGACCAAATATTGGTGTTGCCCAAAGTGGACGAAAAGCTCATGCAGTCTGTAAAAGATATTACTCAGATAATCTTTCAAATTGCAGTGGCAGCAAATGTCGCATTTGACTAAAAATGGCAATTGCTAGAAAGAGAAGCAAATGGCGCGTTTGGCGGGATGTTATATACTCGCTTATGGTCAGAGAAATAAAAACCGGCTTCAGTGATAAATTGGGTCTCAGTTGGGCGATACTCAACCCCATTGTTTTCATTTTTGTTTTGTCATTTGTTAGAGGCCGCCTTGATGGTGGTGAAACATATTCTATGCCGACCTTTACCTTTATGGCATATGGCTTACTAATTTTTCAATTGTTTCTACAGACTTTTAATGCTTCAAGCATGGCTATTAAAAAGTCAAAGCCGTTGTTTGCGTTTAGGCAAGTGCAGCCAATAAGCCCAGTTATTGCTTGTGCTGTTTTTGAAGGAATTGTAAAAATATTCGTTATTATCGGCATTACTGTCGTGATGTACTTATTGATGATGGAAATCAGAATTGATAATCCACTGGGCGTCATATCTATCTTCTTTACTGTGTGGTTTATAGGTGGAATTGCAGGTCTAATTTTTGGCATTGCTCAGCTATACATTCCCGAAATTAATAAATTTAAAAATATGATGACTCGTCCTTTGTTTTTTATTTCGGGTATCTTTTTTTCCTTAAGAGATATACCTAAAGAGTATTGGTGGTTACTGGACTGGAACCCTTTACTGCATGCAACCGAGTTAGCTCGTTATTACTCGTACACCTCTTATGGAAAAGTTGGCGTTTCTCAATCCTTCATACTCGAAGTTTTATTAGTCATGACTGCTTTTTCTCTCTTGTTTTATCGCGCATCATGGAAAGGGGCAATTTCTAGGTGATTGAGCTCATAGACGTAACTAAGTATTACCCTTCAGAATTGGGTAAGCAGTATGTTTTTGAATCACTTAATTTTTCGATTCCAACTGACAGGAATATTGCTTTACTTGGTAAAAATGGCGCGGGTAAATCAACATTATTTAGGTTACTAGCGGCTAGTGAATTTCCGAATTCTGGTAAAATTATCTCAGAAAAAACGATTTCTTGGCCTGTTGCCCTCTCGACAGGTATCCATCAAGCTATGACAGGAAGAGAAAACACCCGCTTTATAGGGCGAATTAACGGTGTCAGTGACCTAGACGAATATGAACGTCGAGTGAAAGCATTTTCTGAACTAGGTGCAAAGTATGACTTACCTGTTCGCACCTATTCTTCTGGTATGAAACCTAGGCTTGCATTTGCTTGTTCGGTTGCTTTGGATTTCGATGTATACTTGATTGATGAGGTCACTTCTGTTGGCGATGCAGGTTTCAAAAAAAAGGCGCGAAGGGCATTGTATGACCGAAGTGAAATGTCCAGTGTCATTATGGTAAGTCACCAAACAAGTGAACTAAAACTATTTTGTGATAGCGCAATTGTTTTGGATAAGGGACAGCTTGTTTACTATGATGATCTGAGTGAGGCGATTGAAAGGTATGAGATGTTGTGAAAGATAAAGCAGGGAGTAATCCAGACGATACGCTAAAAAATTTGAGTCCAGATGATTACATGAGCGGGTTAACGCCATCGCAAAGAGATGATACGGAATTTTTGCTGACTGAAGTTAAACGACTCACAAATGTTAATGATAGTGTAGTTAAACGTATTTTTGTTAGGCTGAAGAGCATTAACAAAAATAATCATGAAGCCTTGGGTAAAATAGAAGAGGCTCAAATGCGTTGGGAGCTTTTTAGTACCCCAAAAAACAAGGACTTTTTTGGTGAGAATAGAAGCCATGACGATCGCACTCCGTCGTCAAAAGTGACAAATGGGGTAGCGCATTATTTTGCTCAGTTTTTTGACATATTAAGTGCTCATGGATACAAGCTGATCGTACTCCTGCCTTGTGTTTTGACTTTGATTTTTTTGGCATTTATCGCGAGTCCACGGTATGAAAGTACAACTTTATTAATGGTTGAGCAACCTGATGCTGGTGCTACACTTACGCCAGAGTTAGCATTACTTTCTTCTATGTCAGGTGCAAAGGCGACGACCGACAATGAGCTGGTAAAGGCCTATATTTTTTCAAACGATATGCTTCAATATTTAGAAGCTACTTACTCCTTTTCGGAGCATTATTCTGATAAACGTTTGGATTTTTTTAGTCGATTAGAAGAGGATGCGTCCCTTGAGACTCGTCATGCTTATTTTACAAAGAGAATATCTGCAGATATTGATGTCACAAGCGGAATTATTTCGGTCAATGTTCAGGCTTTTACCCCTGAATATGCGCAGTTATTAGCAAAAGCAATTGCTACAAGAGCAGAATGGTATATCAATAAAATAGGCCATGATCTCGCCAAAGCGCAACTGTCTTTTGTGCAAACAGAGCATGACAGGGTCGAAGAAAAGCTTCAGCAGGCTCAAAACAAGCTGTTGCAGTTTCAGCGTCAGTACAACCTTATTGACCCCGAAGCCGAGTTGGCGGCTCTTCAGCAAATTACATTTGGCTTAGAAAGTCAGATTGCCGCAAAAAAAGCCGAACTAAATGCTTTAAAGAGCAGCATGAGTAGCTCAGCGCCTCCCGTAGTCCAAGCCAGTGAACAACTTATCAGTTTGGAGCAGCAGCTGGCTGAAGAGAGGCAGCGATTAACCAGTTCCAATCTGGAAAATAGCGACTCTACAGATACGCCTGTCAATCAAATTCTGAATCAGTTTACAGACTTCAAGATAGATTTAGAGTTTGCGCTTGAATCATACTCTGCTTCTAAAATTTCGCTCGAAAAATCCAGAATAGAAGCTTATCGACAACTTAAATACTTGGTAGTGATAGATAGCGCATTTCTGCCAGAAGATAATACTTATCCAAAGGTGTTTTATTCTACCTTACTCGTGTTTGTCTTTCTTAACTTAATTTTTGGTATTGGTAAGCTCATCATCGCGACAGTAGATGAGCTAAAATAGGAGATAGAATGGCGCGTAAAGGAATTATTCTGGCTGGCGGCACAGGCTCACGTTTGCACCCACTTACTTCAGTGGTGAGTAAACAGCTTATGCCGGTATATGATAAACCCATGATTTACTATCCGCTGGCAACGCTTATGTTAGCTGGCATAAGAGATATATTGATAATCAGTACACCCAACGAGTTGCCAAGGTTTAAGGATTTGTTAGGTAGTGGTGAATCCTTGGGTATCTCCATTGAGTATTTGCCTCAGCCTTCTCCCGATGGTTTGGCACAAGCTTTCCTCATAGGTGAAGATTTTATTGCAAATGACCCATGTACCCTGATTTTGGGTGATAACCTTTTTTACGGTCATGATCTACAAAAATCTCTAGAAGTTGCTAGTCAACAAGCCAACGGGGCAACTGTTTTTGGTTATCATGTGAATGATCCGGAGCGCTACGGTGTTGTCGACTTTGATGATGATTGGAAAGCTCTTTCTATTGAAGAAAAGCCTAGTAAACCAAAATCCAGCTACGCGGTTACAGGTTTGTATTTTTACGACAATCAGGTTGTCGAGTTAGCCAAGCAAGTTAAGCCATCACCCCGTGGCGAACTAGAAATAACTGATCTCAACAATATGTACTTAGCAAGAGATAATTTAAACGTTCAACTTATGGGGCGAGGTTCAGCTTGGTTAGATACTGGCACTGTTGATAGTTTGCTAGATGCTTCAAATTTCATTGCGAACATTGAAAAAAGGCAAGGGCTAAAAATATGTTGCCCAGAAGAAATTGCATTCAGGAAAGGTTATATAAGTAAAGAAGACTTACAAGCCTTAGCCCAGCCTTTAGTAAAAAGTGGCTACGGACAGTATTTGATGAAAATCTTAGATGAGAAAATAAAATAATAATGAAAGTAATTGCAACCGATATCCCTGACGTTAAAGTAATTGAGCCGCAAGTATTTGGGGATGAGCGAGGTTTTTTTTTAGAAACGTTTCGCGATGACTGGTTTCGTGAGCACTGCGCCGATGTCACATTTGTGCAAGACAATCACAGTAAATCAGCAAAGGGAATTCTGCGCGGCTTGCATTATCAGCTTGAACACACGCAAGGTAAGCTAGTCAGAGTCATTAGCGGTAGTGTATTTGATGTCGCGGTGGACTTACGTAAATCGAGCGCCACTTTTGGACAATGGGTCGGTTATGAGTTAAGTGCGGAAAACAAACGTCAGCTGTGGGTGCCTGCGGGTTTTGCTCACGGCTTTTATGTTACCAGTGATAGTGCTGAGTTCGTGTATAAATGCACAGACTATTATCACCCCAAATCAGAAGTTTCTATTAAGTTTGATGACCCTCAACTCGCTATTGACTGGCCTATACACCAAGGGGGAAGAGCTAAATTGTCAGCTAAAGATGAAGCTGGCCTTTCCTTTACCGATGCACCGGTATTTTAGAGCTTAATATGATCTTAGTTATTGGAAAAAACGGTCAACTAGCGAGAGCCATAAAATCGCTTGATTCGAATGTGCATTGCTTGGGCAGAGAAGACATTGACTTAGTTAATAGTGAGGGCTGCCTGACTACCATTGCTAAACTTAAACCATCAGGCATTATTAATGCCTCTGCCTACACAGCGGTTGATTTGGCCGAGTCAAATAAACACGAAGCCTTTGAGCTGAATGCTGATGCGGTAAAAAATATTGCGCATGCGGCTAAAAAATTAGGCGTACATTTTGTACATGTTTCTACAGATTATGTTTTCTCTGGAGACAAAGGCTCACCTTATTTACCTAATGATGAACACAAACCTCTCAACCGATATGGTGAAAGCAAAGCGGCTGGCGAAACTCTACTGTTGTCTTCATTCACTGAGAGAACATGTATTTTACGTACAAGTTGGGTGTATTCTGTGTTTGGCAATAATTTTGTGAAAACAATGATAGAATTAATGGCTAGCAAACCTCAGCTTCAAGTCATAGATGATCAAATCGGCAGCCCAACTTCAGCGCATACGCTAGCAAAAGCATGTTTAGCTGCTTTGAACAACTGCTTAACTGGTGTGCATCATGTCACGGATGAAGGTGTTGCGAGTTGGTATGATTTTGCCGTTGCGATTCAAGATATTGCGGTGGCTAAAGGACTGATTGAAACAAGAGTGCCGATTTATCCCGTGTCGTCTTCGGCATTTCAAACGCCGGCAAAACGGCCAACATACAGTGTGTTGTCAAAAACATCGTTAAAGCAAGCATTACCTGATTTAACATTGAATCATTGGCGAGATGAGCTAGAAATTGTTATTAATCAGTTGTCAATCAACAAAATATAGTTAGGAATTAAAAAAACATGTCAAATCGACTCCTAGTTACGGGTGGCGCAGGGTTTATTGGTGCCAATTTCGTACATTATTGGCTAAAGAATAATCCAGACGATAGGCTTGTCGTGATTGATTTATTGACCTACGCAGGCAACCTTGCGAGCTTGGAACTAGTCAAAGACAATCCTGCTTTTAGCTTTGTAAAAGGAGATATTTGCGATACACAGTTAGTAACAGACTTAATTGAGAAGCACAGTATTGATACTATCGTACATTTTGCGGCTGAGTCTCACGTTGACCGTTCAATAACGGGTCCTGATGCATTCGTTGAAACAAATATTATTGGCACCTATTCTTTGTTAAAGGCTGCCAAAAAAGTATGGCTGGATGAATCAGATAAACCCGTTTCGCACCGGTTTCATCACGTGAGCACAGATGAAGTCTACGGTACCTTATCGCCCGCTGACCCTGCTTTCACAGAAGATACGCCTTATGCGCCAAATTCCCCGTATTCAGCTAGCAAAGCGGCTAGTGACCACCTGGTACGTGCCTACCATCACACATATGGATTAAACGTCAGTACTAGCAACTGTTCCAATAACTATGGTCCCTATCATTTCCCAGAAAAGCTGATACCGTTGGTGTTAACAAATATCCTCTTTGACAAGCCATTGCCTATTTACGGTGACGGGCAGCAAATTCGGGATTGGCTTTATGTAGAGGATCATGCGAGAGGCATTGAGCTTGTAATTAAGCATGGAACGGTGGGAGAAAACTACAATATTGGCGGGCACAATGAGTGGGCGAATATCGATATTGTAAAACTAATTTGTGAGAAGATGGACAAGGCATTTGCCAGTAAGCCAGCATTACTAAAAAAATATCCCTTAGCCACAAGAGCCGCGGCAGGCGACTCGGCCTCATTAATTACCTACGTTACAGATAGAGCAGGGCACGACAGACGTTATGCGATTGATGCTACTAAAACGACGAGAGAGCTTGGTTATGCGCCGGTGGAGTCATTTGAGTCGGGTATAGACAAAACAATTGAGTGGTATTTAGAAAATGATGAATGGTGGAAAGCACTGCTTTAAGTTTGCTAGAGCGAGCTTTTATCTCTGTACACCAGAAATCACTATCGTTCAGCGGGATATGAGCTAAACTGTTTAAAAACAGCCTAATTGGGTGTCCAAAACCATTAGGTCGGCACAGTAGACCGTTACACAACTTTATAATCATTTGATTTGAGGCATTTTTGTAATTAATAAATCACTGTTGCAATATAAGTGGTAGTTCTTTTAATTTAACTCTGTTCATATCGTATGAGCCATTCACAATAAAATGTTTAGTTAACTTTGGTGTTTGCTTAGATACTAGCCCGTTGACTTCATATTTAATCGCAGCATCGAGAATCCAGTTTTCCTCTCCATTAAAAACCACGAGTTCCATGGGAAATTTAGCTTCTAAATAATCAATGGCCGTAGCGTTTTCACCATTGTTTTTTATCTTTATTGACTTAATACCCAACTCTACCTCAGACGTACATGTGGCAGAGATCAATTGAGACGCTTCATCTTGTTTTATTAGTTCTTCTAGTATGTCAGAAGCGATAAACGAGGGGTAATTACTACCCCTTCCAAGTATTTCGATTTGAGATTCAAATTCTTTAGCACAATCGAAATTTTTCAATTCAACATGATTGGAAAATTCGGCATTATTTGCAGCAGCTCCATAGCTCAAACTCATGTACGCAATAAGCATGCTACTTTTGATTGTTTTCTTCACTTATTACCTCCTTAGGATCAATGTATATTTAAATCTCTTAGACGTTGCAATTGTAACTCATCCGTTAGTGCTTCAGATTCTATTGGGGAGTTAGATACGTAGGGGATTATCATAATCATTAACTCCGTTCGGTCTTGCCTTTCAAAGTCAGCACTAAATAACTTTCCGATAAAAGGTAATTTTCCGAGCAGCGGGACACCTTGGTTAACGTCCGAAGTTGCAGACGAAATTAAGCCCCCAAGCAAAACGGAACCTCCGTCCCGTAACGTGACTTTTGTATTTATTCTACGCTCTGTTATTTCAGGGTTACCTGCAGCACCGGGTTCAGTGGTCGATTGGCTGAATGATTGCGTTACTTCTATATCTACAAAACCAGAGGCATGTACCGTTGGTTTTATCTCCAGTGTAACCCCTGTATCCAAATAGTTAACATTTTGAACCGTCGGTGCAGTCCCTGTTTCAGTACTTTGAATAGTTGAAGATATGATTGGTATGCGTGTTAACGCATCAAACGTTGCTTCTTCTCCGCTTTTCACCATCAAGCGAGGCCTAGACCTTATGGTTGCTTGATCATTTTGATAAAACGCGTTGATTGTTGCTCGAGTGATCCCTGCACTGTCAAGAGGGTTAACTAAGCTAAATGCAAATCCACTCCCAGCATTGTCGATTTCAAAATTAGTAGAACTTGAACTAGTGAACCTATCAAGACCTGCTCTTGCTAACCATTGGACACCTGTTTCTGTTTCGTCATTTAATGTTACTTCAACCACAATAGCTTCAATCATAACTGACGGAGCAGGCTTATCCAGGCGTTTAATAACGGGAAGTACCTTTAACCATTCCTTTCCACTTCCCTTGAAAAGTATAGTGTTTAGCTTTTCGTCCACGGTATACAAACCAGATGATTTTTCTGAGTTACCACTCCTCGTTCTTCTATTGCTAGCGGTTGAACGCACGTTACCTGCACTTAAATTGCCAATGTCAGAATCTTCAGTTGCCTCACTTGAACTCTCAGATGCAGAATAATTTGTTACGCCTAGTTCTCCGAGCACCGTGACTACGTGTGTTGCGAGTGTGCTTTGTACTGCATAACTAAAAAAGCCCTCCTCAATTTCGCTTTGAGTACGGATTTCTATTGCCGATATCCATGATTCAATGTGCTCTAAAACTTCCTTGGATTTGGCAAATACAATAAGTTGCCCCACACTTTCTAGTGGAAGTAGTTTTATTGCTGTTCCTAATGAGTCACCAGTACTGACTGCAAAACCTTCAGTTTTTAATATTTGCTCTAAATTGAAAGACAATTCGCTTACTGTGCCTGATTGTGGATTAAAAATTCGGCTATGCATGCCTGTCATTTCTGGTTGGTCAAACAGCTTAGCTGCAGCTATCCCTTGTTCGACTCGAGCCTTGGTTCCTTGAAAAATTACTGCGTTGTTGTCTAATTCAGGTTTAATATTCAATTCATTGGGTTTAAACAATTGCTTGAGATATATTACGACGTTGCTGGCACCAACTGATTTCAAAGGATAGATGTAAAATAGTGGGCGGTTACTTGATGGCACTTCTGGTAAAGCTTTTCCACTTACTAGTAACGGAGTGTCTTGCGCACTAGCATCTTCTGAAAAACTAAACACAAGTATATCATCGTTGATTGCAGTGGTAACACCGTAAGGGGCGAGCGTTTGGGTAGCAACCCTATATAGTGCGCGCGCATCTAAAGGTGAGGCCAAGCGCATGGTGATAAGATCTGATGCTTTTGCTACTTGCGGCTCAATAACAAAACCTAAGCCAAGTTGATTCCCAAAAATTTCGTTAATAAATGCGCTTACGGGCATATTGTTGAAGCTTAATCTGCTAATTTTATTGGTGTTATCTAGCTTTGGGAGAACAACATCACTGGCAACTTCACTCTTTTGCTTTACAGACAGTGAGGGGGCTTTTCTTACTTCAGTGCGAACAATACTTCCATCCTCACTATCGATAGTAAGTGTTATGGGCTCCTCTTGCTTTGCAGAAGGTTTAGGTTCTCTCAGCTTTGAAGAAAAAGTTTGTTTATCAATTTTTGAAAGTTTTTTTGCGGGTCCGTCAAAATGGGCGCAGCTTACAATAGTCAGTACCGCACTCGATACCAATAAAGACTTAAGAATAGTTTTTTTCAAATTGCTTAGGTTCATTTCGTTATGACTTCTTGTTTTATGAATGAGGTTCAAAAAGACGATGGGTATGCGAGGTGTTGCTTGCATGGTGCTGCCAAGTTGCAGTTGTTGCACCAACATCACTTAATACCCACCCGTCTAAAATTGACGACCCAAGTGTTACGTTTAGGGTTTCATAGTCGATACTTGACTTCTCGGCATCGACAACTGGAACCAAAACAATAGCCAAGGTTTTGTTATCGGGAATTAGACCTATGAGCTTGATTGCTGAGATATCGTTAGGATCAATTTGGATATTTTCTGCTTTTTCAATAGTTGTGACCGTTTCGTTTTTTTCTTGGGGAGCAAACTGAGATACGTTAGTGATGACGGCTTTCCAATCAAACTGATTTTTTGAAGGAGTAAACGTTTCCGAAAATTCTTCGGGACTATTAGAAAAGTTCTGAGGCGCATACATCATCATTATACCCGCGGCAACACTTAAGAAGACAGACACTGCATAAAAAATATTAAGCTTTCTCATTTAGCTAGCTGTTCCTTAAAAAGCAAATCGATGACAATTATAACTGAATTTGAGGCTTTGGGAGAATATTGCATAGAAGCAACACGTATATTTTGCGCTGTTGGCTCTACGTTCTCTAGAAAACGCAAAACATTACTCTCACTTAATCGCCCATTTATTTCTACACGCACACTCCATAAGTTAGAGGAGGGCGTTTCAATCTTTTCAGAGCCCAACAAGTTAAAACGATTTCTTTCTAATATTGTGTTAAACGACGCTTCTAACTTAGATAAAGCGGAGGCTTCCGCTGCACTTTGAGAGCTAGCAGTCGGTATATTTGACAGCACTTGGGTTTGATAGTTTTCATAAAGCTCTAGTAGTTCAGCTGATAGTTCTGAGTTTTTTACTGCATTTAACCTTACATGCATCGCAACTGCTGAATCAATATCGTTTTTTAACGCTCTAATGTGCTCAAAAATACTACTTCCAACCAATACTATACTCAAAATTAACACAGTAAGTAGCATCCATTGAAGTCTCGGTTGTTCCTTAATATTTGTAATTGTTTTTCCTAGATTTTCGGACTTTCTATTTATTAGTTCCATTGTATCTCAAGCAACCACGTGTCTTCATCATTATGGGGTTTAATATTTGCTCCATCAACATTTTCTATTTGTTGAGTCCGTTCCACGAGTCGCGTAATATCCGTGTCCTCAGAGCTGAACTCGATGATTAACATTTTATTTTGCCATTGCCATCTATTAATTTTGATGTTTGATGATGAATTTAGTTCATTTATCGCCATCCCAAGTGCCACAGGTAATTCAAAGAATTCATTCTGCCAATCACCTACGGTTTCCAAGGTTTGAATGGCATTTACCAACTTTTCTCTTTTTAATAATTTGGGTGAAACAGCATCTGCAAGTACTTCATTTTCCGCGGTAATACTAGTTAATTGATAATAGTGAGTTAACCAAGCTGAGGTCATTGTTATTGTAAATAATATTAGCAATAACAGTACTGCCTTAAACCAAGTTAGTGGAGCAGTGAGTACTTTTTTTGCTCGTTTTTGAATTGCCCAACCAGATACTGAAGTGTTTATTTTACATGCGTTTTCAGGTGACTCATGGAGTGCAATACATGAGGCAAGGATGCCGTCTTGCCAATGTTGTCGGTAAGCAAAGTGAATGGATTTGACTACATGCTCACCGTTGTTTAGTGGTTTCTGTAAGGCGGTTTCTGGTATACCGTTATAATCAGACTTTGTATACCAAAGGTGAATACCCAGTTTGCTGTCAAAACGATATATCTTGCTCTCTTTAAAGGGAGAGAGCACCTCTTGTTGTAAAGTCCGCCACTTGTTTAACTCACTTCGTGATAAGTTATTGGGGTATTTCTTAAAAACGTAAAAAAAGTGAGACGTGTCGTCTATTTCTATTTTGTTTTCGCTTAAAAGCGGCTCGATTTTGTCAAGCAACGACCCGACAACGTTCTTAAGCAGTATTGTTGATGACACTTTCAATCCGTTTATAAATTGTTGAAACTATAGTGTAATATACTCCTACAATCAGACACAACTAAATCGTAGTTTCGAATAAACTCTTTAAGGTTCTCTATCAAAGTGACAAATCCATTGACAATCGATATCAAACAATTTGAGTCGGCGCTAATTTCAGAGTTAAGAGAAGAATTAGCATTGAGCGATAAGCAGCTTATGCTAATTGACAATACAGCTGAAGATCTAGCATGCTCAAAGTTAACGGCATTAAATCGTTTGGCTCTGGCTAGCGAGGAGACTATCGCATCTCGCATTGCAGAGTATTTAGACTGGGACTATGTGAATAAAATTGTTGATTGCCCTTCGGTTGTCGAGATTTTAGAACAAATCGAAAAAACAGGGCTTTCAATCGACTGGTGCGTAGAACAAAGTATTTTTGTAACTAAAACTGATTCCGCCTATTGCATATTCATTCACGATCCATTTAACTTATTTGCACTGTCTGTTGTAATTGCTGAGCTTCAGCCAAAAATTGAAAAACAGTTTTTGGTGCTTTCTAGCGCAATGTTAGCTAATGTCGTCGAGGACTTGTCACGAGAAAGAGCAGTGTCGGAGTTGTTTGGTGCCACAAGTTCAAATGTTGCAGCGCTGGCGGAAGAAGCCCCCGTTATTAATCTCGTTAATAGTTTTTTAGAGAAAGCTATACAAGCCGAAGCATCTGATATTCATATTGAGGCTGGTAGCTCAAATATGGTTGTAAGATTTCGAGTTGACGGAACGTTAATTGAATATATGCAACAACCTATTTCACGTTTTCCCGCAATTGCTTCAAGGATCAAACTTATCTCTGATTTAGATATTGCCGAGCGACGCCTCCCTCAAGACGGACGGTTTTCTGCGAGAAGTGCGGGTTTGGAGTTTGACGTTCGCGTTTCCACAGCACCAGATGTGCATGGCGAATCAATCGTAATGCGATTGTTACCAAAAAAACGAGAAGAGCTTTCGTTGGCGAAGCTTGGCTTTGAGTCTGATCACTTGGCTCAAATTAAAAAATGGGGGACACTCTCCAATGGCATTGTATTGGTTACTGGCCCAACAGGCTCAGGTAAATCTACGACGCTATATGGCTTATTAAAAGATATCAAAACGGGTAACGAAAAAATTGTAACAGTAGAAGACCCTGTCGAGTTTCAGTTAGACGGCATCACTCAAGTTCAAGCAAAGCCGGAAATCGGATATACATTTGCTAAGGCCTTGAGGACATTTTTACGTCAAGATCCTGATGTTATCATGGTGGGTGAAATTCGCGATCGCGAAACCGCAGAAATTGCCATTCAATCCTCGCTCACAGGACACTTAGTTCTTTCTACATTGCACACAAATGATGCTTGTTCAGTGTTCCCAAGGTTATCTGATATGGGAGTTGAGCCATTTTTAATAGCTGCAACAATTCAAGGTGTTCAAGCACAGAGACTTGTCAGAAAATTATGTAACGCGTGTGCAATAAAGACCTCTCCGCCACCCTTTGTCGACAGCGCAGAATATTCAAACAATTGGAAAAAGGCTGTAGGCTGCCCTAAGTGTCAGGGTCGCGGATACAAAGGGCGTGTTGGGATATACGAACTAGTAGCGGTGACGCAAGAGCTGAGAACATTGATTACAAATTCTGCACCTGTAGCAGATATTAGAAAACAAGCTAAACTAGATGGTTCGCGTAATTTATTTGCCGATGGACTTCTCAAAGCGTCAATGGGTATTACAAGCGTGGAAGAAGTTTTACGAGTGTGCAATAGCGAAGAAGGTTAGAATGAAATTTGAGTATCGAGGTGTGGAGCATAGCACAGCATCGCGAATAAGTGGTGTGATCGAGGCTATATCCAAACAGCAGGCCCTACACGAGCTACAAGAGCAACAAATTCAAGTATTTGATATAATTGAGTTTGAACGAAAAGAGTCGCGTGGGCGAAAAATTAGAGAAAAAGATCTCGTTTTACCAATACAAGAACTGGCTACTTTAGCAGGTTCGGGGGTATCTCTCATTGATGCAATCTACGCAATCGCAGAAAATGATGAAAAACCCAGACTGTCATACGGATTTAAACGAATCGCAGCAGATATTGAAGCAGGGGAAAAGTTTTCAGATGCTCTAGCTAAGTCTTTCCTCCCATTTCCCCGTTTTATTTCGCCACTGATCAAGGCCGGCGAGCTTGGCGGTACACTCAATGTTGCTCTAAAAAATGCTGCAGAACAAATGCAGTATGAAGAGAGTATACGTGGTGATATACGGAGTGCATTAACTTATCCTGCAGTACTTATATGCTCTGGTATTGCTGCCATGTTGATTATATTTTTTTCGGTAGTGCCTAAGTTTAGTCATATGTTAGATGGTGACACAGAACTTCCGTGGCTAGCTTTTGCTGTCTTATCGGCAGGTAAGACAGTGAATGAGTCACCATTTATTGTGGCTGGCAGTTTGATTATAGTGGTTGCTGCGTTTGTTCTGTTTTTTACTCAACAGAAGGTACGTCGATTCATTATGGATTTGATGCTGGATATGCCAGTTATTGGTTCATGGTTAGCCGAACAGGACACTGCTAGATGGGCAGCATTAGCGTCTGCGATGTTACAAGCTAAAGTCAGCTTGGTTGAAGCTCTTGCGCTGGCTGCTCAGGCGTCCAATTATACTAAAAGACAAAAGCGTGCGATTAATATGGTAAGCTCGATAGAGGCTGGTGTTGCTTTTAGTGAGGCGTTGAAGCAAGCTAGATTGATACCGGCAACTTCTCTTAATCTAATCGCAGTCGGTGATAAAACCGGTCAATTAGGAGAAATGCTTGAAGCAGTAGCAAGTTTACATGACAAATCGTGCAAACGAAAAATGAAACAAGTGCTAACTTTGATGGAACCAATCGCGATACTTATAGTCGGTGTGTTAATTGGGGTGATGATTGTCGGTATTGTGTTGGCCATAACTGCGACTACAAATATTGATATTTAAAAATAAAGTGTGTTTCAAATAAATTAAAAGGTAGTAAAAAAGTAATGAAAAAAATAAACGCTCGCCAATATGGCTTTAGTATGATTGAGTTGCTAGTAGTATTGGTCATCCTTGGTTTACTGGCTGGGATTGTTGGGCAACAGTTTTTGGGAAAAGCTGAGACATCAAAGGTGAGAGCAGCTGAAGCACAAATTAAAATTCTGAAGATGGCCTTGCAAACTTATCGTTTAGATGTAGGAAGATACCCTGAGAAGCTCCAAGATTTAAACACGGCTCCATCTCAGCAAAATCGCTATTGGTCTGGGCCTTACCTTGATGATGAGCTTCCGTTAGACCCGTGGAACTCAGGATATGTATACAGAGTAGATAGCAATGCACCTCAAGGATTTTATTTATACAGTAATGGTGCTGATGGTGTTGCGGGTGGAGAAGGACTAAATGCAGATGTAGGTTATGTGCCGAAAGTTTGACAAACTCCCTGTTACAAAGGGTTTCACCATTGTGGAAGTACTCGTTGTTCTTGTAATTGTTGGTTTACTGTCGGCTGTAATCGCGCCTAATATATTTCAGTGGATAAAGTCATCCCAAAATGCAGCGATTGATAGAGAAGTACAGAGCTTTTTTTCTGCATTACCAATACAGGCCAAAATGACGAATACGCCAGTCAGGTTTAAGTCTGAGCAAGCAATACAAAACTTGCCCAAAGAATTGAGTAAATTTACTTTTTTTTTCGACCCTGACCTGATTGTATTGAGTAGTGGTCTTTGCAAAGGCTCGACTCTTACTATTGCAGAAGCTAACAGCGTTACGCGCGTTTATTCAATAGACCCGCCATATTGTTATGTTCAGCTTCAAAATTGACTAGTTCATGCTCACGAGAAATAACAAATTTAAATGAAAGTGTTGAACCCAAAGAAAATTTACATGCGCAAGTCGATGGGTTTTTCATTGATAGAATCACTTGTTGCTCTGGTTGTTTTGTCCATTGTTATTAGTTTGTTGTCAGAATGGGTAAGCAATGCTCAGCGAGCAAGTGTGAGAGTAAACCAGCAGCTAAAGTTAGAAGATACACTTGAACAGGCGATTGCCTATTTGGAAAGTGTCGAGTTCAAAAAACAGCGTGAAGGCTCGTTTCAAATACAGGAAATAGTCATTCGTTGGCGAAGTACAATCTTACGGCAATCTAAAAATGAGTATTATCGGCGGCAACCTGCTTGGAATGTGGTGTTGTTCAACGTTGATTTGTCTTTTTACATCGACAACAGAGAAGTTGCATCGGTGACTACTGCGATGACTAAGCAGTGGCTTGAACAATAATTGCGAGGTTTTGGGTGAAACATATCCATCCCAATATAACTAAATCAAATGGCTTCACAATCATGGAGTTGTTAGTTGTTTTAGTTATTCTGTCGCTTGTGACGACTTTGTTATTGTCGTCGTTATCAGTAATTTGGAAGAGCTTTGAACGTTTGGAGCACAAACAGCTCAATCATTCTGCAAATCTTGCCGCGTTTTGGTTTAGGAGTAGCATAGAAAATGCAATACAGTTTCACCCAGAGCGTCCTTCTTTTTATGGTGATGCTCGTTCAATCACCTTCTTTTCTGTAGGCGCTATTGATTCTGAAACCAGTCAACCGACGCGGCTTAGTTGGGAGATACTGGTAGCAGAAGACAAGCATAACCAAGATATTTATACCCTGCGATATGTAAATCGTCTATCCGGCGAGTATGTCGATACACACAAAACTGACGTCCCGTTGAGCTTTGTCTATGCAAATGAAAACAAAGAGCAATCATCGATCTTTCGTCCCGAAAGATCTGTGTTACCAAACGCGGTCTATATTACTGCCAATACGGAAAGTGAAAATCAAATTTGGGTAGTTGCCATACCCAAAAATAGAGGGCCGGCTGAAGTACCCGTTGAAATGGCAACGTTTGGTGAATATGAATTTTAAAGATATCTTTCAACCGCAAGACGTGTCAAGGCTATCCGTTCAAAGAGGCGTAGTGCTATTAGCTGTGCTTGGATTCCTAATTATTGCTAGTATATTAATCAGTAGTGCCAGCGTCATAATGGAAGAGCGGCTAAATATTGCTACTCAGTCGCAGCAAAACTTTTATAACTTGGCTTTAGCTCATTCAAAAAAAGCCGAATTAATATATTTGTTGTCTACCCAGCGGCTAACCGTTGCCGGCATTAGCCAAGGAAGAAACCCAGAAGGTGCTATCACGAATGAAGACGGTTTCTTCGTAAATCGAACGACAGGCGACGAATTAAGAGTGGATGGGCAAGTTATTACAACAGAAAATAGCCTTTCCTTTGCCATACAAAATATGGCGGGCTTGATTGCGATAAATACAAGTGAACAGTTTTGGTTGTCGCGATATTTGAACAATAGTCGAGTGAGCTCGATCAATAAGCACAGGCTACTCGATTCATTGAGAGATTACGCCGATGAAGACGACACACAGTCTGCCGCTGGCAAAGAAGCAAGTTCGGGTTATCATACAAGCAACTACCTTTTACAATCGTGCACTGAATTATATTCCGTTGCTCACTGGTCGGCATACCTGCTTACAGATGATTCTCTATTAGAACATTGTTCATTAGGACGCACCTCGATATTAAATTTTAATGCGGTGCCGATAAGGCTTTGGAAAAGGCTCTTTCCTGACAGTGCAGATAAAGTGCAACAAATGCGCGAAAAAGGGGAGTGGTTGGAGTCACTAAACAGTCTGACACAAATGGAACCTAGTATAGTTAATCTGCAGGATGAATATTATTCCGTATTAGGCGGTAAACGTTTTGCCGTATTGGTGTGGCATGAAGGTGTGCAGGTAAAAAGCCATATTCAAGTGGGAGATAACCTTGCAAAGCCGTTTACCTCGAAAATCTATCAATAACTTTATGCTGATTTTTATACCTAAAATTTTGTTGTAATCCTTGCAAAACTTACTTTTCATGCTATAAAGTTATAAAGCTAGTAAATATTTGAGGGATCGCGCCGATATTTATTTAGCTTTTTGCTCTTGTTGTTTCAAAAAAACAATGAGTTATACAATAAAAAAGTTGAACGCGACAAATTGGTGTTGTACCTTATAGGGGATGTCTGGTGCAAAGTCACTCAGATTACTATGTTGGCAGTGCGCCAAGACAAACAAAAAAACTTAATCTACACTCTCAGGAGTTTTAAATGCTAAATAAAAAATTACTGGCTGTCTCAGTTGCAGCCTTATTCTCTGGCGCTGCTACAGCCGCTATCGATTTGAATGCGACCACTAGCCAAGCCCTCGTGTACGAAAGAGCTGCTATCATTGCTTCTGGCGGTTCTGCAAACGTAGAAGAAGATGGTTTCTTGGTGGTTCAGGGTGGTTCTGGTGAACTAAACGTTCTTGTAAACGCAGGTGTTGGTATTGCTGCTGGTGGTACTCGCTTCATACGGTATGATTTAACTAATGCAAGATTCAATAGTGGCTCAGCGATTGCAGGTGATGGTGCTGGCGGTAGCGCCGACTCGGTAACTATTACTTCTTCTGCAAGTCCATCGCCTGTTGCGGCAGTTACCTTGCTTGAGGGTGGTACTGACGAGTCAACCTTTGCGATTTTTCAGGTAGATATCTCTACTGCGGCCTTGAGCTCCACTGATGACTTCGTTCTTGCACTTCCAAGCTTGGATATCTCGCAAACGGAAGCTGCGTCCATTACGTTTGCTCAATATACAGACTTTGCACAAGCGTCTAACAAATCAAATTCGCTGAATTCTAGTGTTAAAACTGGTCAAATTGCGTCTATCTCAACTAGTGTGGTCGGAACTGTTTCTAAACCACTGAATGTCAAGGCAACTGTGTCGAGCGAATTTAAGAAGTTCCTAAATAACGGTTCTACATCACCTGGACGAATTGGCGATACTCTAGCTACAGTTGGCTCTATGGATGTAAGTGGTTATAATGGAACTACCACGTTGGATCCGGACGATAGTATGGCCATTGCAACTGCAGATGTATTAGATATTAGTCAAAAACTAGTGTTTTCTGGTGATTTTACGTTTGGTAAGTGGACTGTTGATACTGGTTCGGCCTGTGCTTCAGGTACTGTTGCATCTACGCTAAACGGAGACAAAAACACACTCACTACTAATGCAGATGTTACTCTTACTACACCTCATTTCTTATGTTTAGAGAATGGTACAGAGAAAGACGTTATAAATCGTGGTAGTTATAGTGTAGCGCTGGCAGATACTGGTAACTCAGGGTCGTTAGGTGTAATATCTTACGATACTACATCTGTTGCTATCCCGTATCTAACTACTTTTAGTGATTACAATCAACGTGTATACTTAATAAACTCTAGCAGTCGAGATGCTGCATACACTACTTCTTTTAGAACTGAAACTGGTGTTACAGCGACAGCTGGTGCAGCTGCTACAGGAACTATTCCTGCAAACAGTGTGTTAGCAATCAGAGCATCTGATATTGTTACACTTGATGGTAGAACAAGAACTTCTGCTACTATTGAAATTGAAGCAAACCAAGGCGACATCAAAGCAACTACACAGACGATTAATTTGTCTGATGGTTCTACAGACACTGTTGATTTAGTTGTCACTCAGTAAACGTAGTAAATGCTATGTTGTAAAGGCCACTTAACAGTGGCCTTTTTTATTTTTGGGTATTTTTTATTATAATGACGTTTCTTTTAACTGGGGTGCCGCGAGCAGGCACGACATTATGTTGTAATATTCTTAACAATCAAAAGGTCTTTCTAGCACTACACGAACCTATCAACCCCTCAAAGCTCATACCGGATACTAGGACTCCTGCTTACCTTCAGATAAAAGACAAAGTTTTAGAAATCAAGAAAAGCATTTCACTGGGCTTACCTATCGAATTGGGAGACGCTAAACAAGGTTTGGCAGTCAATAACCCCGTTGGCTTGAATGTCGATGCAGCAACCGGCAAGCGCAAGTTGCAAGCAGTCCGCGGAAGTGTTTTGCTGAAGCAATATATTGGTAAGAATGTTCAACTCGTTATTAAACAAAATGCTCTGTTTACGGCTTTATTAACCGAGTTGCGTCGAGAGTTTCCAATAGTTTGTGTTGTGAGAAACCCTGTAGATGTGCTGTTATCTTGGTGGACGATTAGTTTACCAGTTAGCAGAGGGCGTTTGCCTGCAGGTGAGCAAAACAGCGCTTTGCTTGCATCCCGTTTACGAGGTTTGGATGAGCTTAATCGTCAGTTCACGATATACGAATGGTTTTGTGAGTCTTATGAGCCCTATCGCCAAAACACTGTGCGTTATGAAGATATTATCATAACAAATGGTCAAGCATTGGTCGAGAAGTTCAATATTACCTCTCCGTCTTTATCTGAGCTGGCATATCAAGAACGTCATTTTCCGGAAGATGTTTTGCATAAGTTGAGAGCAGCGCAAAATCACATTACCTCGATGAATACCTTCGGGTTTTATACTAAACAAGAAATAACTGATAGACTACAGCAAGTTTTGTCACAGCAATAAGTAGTCGATGCCAAGTTGTTCACCTTATTTTTATCTTCTCACAGGGTTTCATAGAAGTGGAACCTCGCTTTTAGCTCAGACATTTCTAGCAAATGGAATGAATATGGGGCAAGAGTTGATGGGGGCAACATTCAGTAATCCACTGGGTCATGTGGAAGATATGCCTGTAGTTAGATTGCATGACAAAATTTATCAGCTAAATGGTGTTGATTGGCGTTATCACGATAGTGAGCCATTAATAAAACCAGTATGGTTAAGCAATTATCTTAAGTCTTACATAGAAGGTAGGCAGAACGACTCCACTATAATTCAAGGGGTTAAAGACCCAAGAGCTGTGCATTTTCTAAAAGATTGGCAGCATGCTGGGGGTAAAAACATTAAGTTTGTTTTTATTTATCGCCACTGGCGCACAGCTGCTTACTCTTTACTAAAACGCCATAGTCGCCATTTAATCAACAATGCCCATGACATCAACAAGCACATTGTTAATTTTAGCTTTTGGGAGTATCCGAGCCTACCATATAATATGTGGCTGTCTGCAAATAGGGTTATTTGTGATTTTGTCAAAGCACACCCGCATGATTGCTTACTTGTCTCTCAAGAAGCATTAGTAAAGGGCGGGAGGCCACCTGTCTCAGCAATATCGGGTATAAATTTGACTACTGAGATGTTCAATTTGAGTACCTATCAGGACAACATGTTGACAGAGCAGACTCCGCTAGTGTGTGAAAAAGTCCTAGATAGCAAATTGCAAGTTAAGTTAGAGGAGTGTTACCAAAATCTGCAAAGTCTGTCCGATTTGCCATTTCAGAAGGTATCAAAAACTGGGGGAGCATTTTCTTTTGCTTGCGAGACCCAAAAACAGGGTAAAAGTTTGTTTAGCGACAAAAGATTGGATTTATCTTGTTTGACTTGGTCTGAGTTGAGTGGCGCATGTATTCAAATTCCGCCTAAACGATTAACGTGTAAAAGCTATAACGAAGTCTTACAGAGAGAGCTGGGGAGCGTTCAAGACTATGACTCGCTAGCAAAAGTAGCGCATATGCAAGGCCACTGGCTTGTTACTCGTACTTTAAAAATGCGCGCAAATATAAAGCGCTGTATAGATAACATGCAATCGCCTTTTGATCTTCGCAACTGGCTTCTGTTTGTCGACACTCAAACGGATTGGTTGGCGTTGAGTGATACCAATTTGCATAAACCAAATCCGTTTTCGTTGCGCTCTGTTCAAGCTTTGCCTCAGCGATTCAATGAAATGTGCGATGATGAGATTGTGATCCACGAGCAGTTTCTTGAGAAGTTCTGTTTAGGTGATTTGAGTGCTGCTCCGAGAAATTCATTAAGACTAGATGCCAATGTTCACAACCTGGTAAGTAATGAGTCACTTTCTATATTTTTTTCTAAAAAGCTACTGCTCGAGGCACTGCCATTTGATGCATATATGCATATTGCGGAGCTAACTAAAGATTTAGGTTTGTTTGGAATAGCAGAGTTTGCATATTTTAAAGCGCTACGGCTTTGTTTTAAACACATAGTACAATCCGAGGAGATGAGCTTAACTGTTGAGCAAAAAATAAACTTGCGAGATGCTTATACTGCTTTGTATAAATATTATCGTTTATTACCCCACGAAAAACTTGCCAATTTAGTTAAAGGAGCTGCAAAGTTATTCGAAATATATGTTTGTGAATCGGATAACGAAGCACCAGCCAACAGCCACGACATGCCCGGCCTTTCTTCACTTAAGCATCGCTTTGCCTTGCTTCCCCATTCTTTGGATTACAAGCAAATACTCTCGATTGGGTACGAGAATGAAGATTTAGGAAAAATGCTAGATAGGTTGAATTCACGTTTGTGCATGTTGTGTAAAGACAACCGAAAATGGTTGGACTTAGGCTTGAAAAGCTTACCTGGTATCAATGTAAAAGCAAGTTTACGTTATTGTGTTCATGAGCATTGGCGCTCTCTGTGGCCCGAAACAGTATATAACTTTCTATTTAATATCCGAGAGCGTAAGGATTACATTGACTGTTCGGATTACCACAAAATGGTCGCGACAGCATCCTTGCCTGTATCCGAACAGTCAAAGTCTCTGAGGATATATGTCTACGATTTTGAACCCTATGCTTTTGGTGCGCTGTATACCCTACTTAAGGAAAAAAAGCTGCAAGCACAAACTTACATTCTGCTTACCAAGGAGCAAAGATTTGAGTATGGCGAAGCTTTAGACTATTTTCAGAATATCGGCTGCAAACTGATTCAAATGGATGGCAAAGGAATTAAAGGCGCGATTTATAGTGATAAAAGTATTGATTGTGCAGCAACATGGTCTTGCTTTTTACATTGTGCTCATGATAGTAGTGACTTATCTAGGCAGAGCTTAGTTGTGTCTTGGTATACCGCTCTTGGAGGAGAGCAGTCGTTTAATGAACTATACTCTGATACAGACTGCCCTCATATGGCCTTGCCATCTTATCCACCTTGGGTTCTCGATGATATCCAAAACCGACCATTTTATTATCCTGTAGCTTATATGTGTTGGTTAAACAGTGCTGGATTAAACGTTGCACTTTCCATTCGCGAAAATACACAACACCATTTTTTAATAAAGCTCTTACACCGGTTAAAGCAACAAGAGAACACAATCAGTTTTGTCCATCAGCAGTTTTTGAAGCATTTTCAATAATTGCCCGCCAATACTTGTGATTTTCTCGTTTTAACCAGTAGTAACTTTTTGCGTAACATTTTCCAAAAAAAATGTTTGTTGTTACTTTAGTCTTTTCACTACAAAATATCCGTTCTGGTGCTATTGACTGATAGGGGAGGTTTAAAAACTGAAAAACGGATTTAAGCACGGTGTTATGTTTTTTTATAAGTGCTTCTTGGTTCAAGAGCAATACTTGGTCTGCGGGTATTGTATCGAATAAATTGCGTAACTGTGGCGCATAACACCCCCTCGTTAGATAGCTTTGGTGACGCCAAGGTGATTGAAATGATAAGTTATTTTTGTATCTCGCTAATCTGAAGTGCTCAAGTAATAGAGCCGTAAGAAAAGAGCGAGATTCATGCCCTTTGTTTACAGACATACGATAGTGACTCAACGCTCGCTCAATAGGGTTGCGTAAAACGACGATAAATTTAGCCGCGTTGTTGTATGCATAGCAATGTTTTAAGAACGTAGGGCTAAACCAGGTTATAGGGGTGGCGTCACATATATACTCTTCGCCCTTATACTGACTCAACTTGGCTGCGTACTCCACACGAGCATGTTTCATTTTTTTGTGGCTATGTAAAAAAGCAGGTGAGTCGAAAATATGTGCTTCTTTCCCATCAACAACATATATATTATTGTGTTGCTGCAAAAAATAGGCAAGTGCCGTAGTCCCCGATTTTTGTGCACCAATAATATGCAGGTTTACTAGTTTATCTTTCATCAATCCCCTTGGGAGATAGTAATTTGCGTGGTATTCTCAATTTTATTTATTGAATCCATATTCGATTTTGACGTCAATCAGCTTCTATCGAAATTATTCAGCTTACACTGGTGGTCACCAAAAAGTTTTTGATTATTTAAACCACTCGTTAGCATTGAATGAACTTGAATGTAAATTATATATTGCCAATAAACTAGATAAAAACACAATATTTGACAATTTGGCAGGTGTTAAATATCAGAGGCAGTACCAACCTCAAAAAGCGGATATAGTATTTTTGGCTGGAGTTGATTGGGAAGCATATTTGCCGTTTTATAACCAGCGACAGTTAAAAATATGTTTGGTCCAGCATCTTAGGCATGCCAACCCTATGTATAAACAGTTTTACTATTTGCAGCATCGAGCAGTGAGGATTTGTGTTTCCGATAGTGTTTGTAAGGCTATTTCGCCATTTGCAAATGGCCCTTGCATCCATATTCCCATGGGGTATGAGTTCCCTAAATTCATCAATTCAACGTATACGCACGATGTATATATTCTCGCGAAAAAGCGCCCTGGAGTAGGAAATGTCATCGCTGATTGGTGTATGAAGAATAATTTGAAAGTAAAATGTCATGATCATTTGGTTCCCAAGAACGAAGTATTAAGTGCAATGGCAAGCGCAAGCTTATCGGTTTTGTTACCAAATGAAACCGAAGGGTTTTATCTGCCCGGGATCGAAGCAATGTATTTGTCTAAGCGAGTGCTTATGACAGATTGCATTGCCAACAGAGAGTATGTTTCAAGTGAGTCTAACGCTGTGCTTTGTGAGTTTTCGTTAGATAGTATTTTGGCGAAGTTGAATCAAATGTTGCCTGAATTAAGAAGAGGTTGTAGTGACATGTTATGTGCGCAACAAAAAAATGCCATAGTCCAAAAGTATAATTTGATGAGAGAGCGTGAAGCTTATCACCAGCTACTCAATGAATTACTGTGGAAAAACTAAACCTTAATGAGCATACGGCTACTAGGTTCATGATTTTATCTCTATATTAAATTTACGAAATTGCAGTGCAATGTGGTAAAGTGCAAAGTTAGATTAAGTTGTCACAAGAACAATATTTTTCATGCAACACAAATCCATAGCACTTTCCGACTTTGGTTTTCAATTCTTGGGTCCTATGTGCAGTGAGTATATGCATCACCTACAGACCTTTATGTCTGAACACGAGGATTCCCCATTAGGTTTTTTGGCAAGAGAGGGGTATTTTCTCAAAAAAATTTTTAGTTCACTTTCAGCGCATAAGTTAATAGAAAAACGCCCTGCGTTTTACTTGTTTACATCACGTACCTTTTTGTTTCGAATTTGTATCGCTGATCCTTACTCTTGGGAATACAGCTGTAAGCACAAATTTGAAGGTTCAATCGATGATTTTCTTTGTGCTCGGTTTGGCTTTACGCACGCGGTTACTCAAAAAATTTTTTCTAAGCAATTGCTAGGTGAAGTTGTTTCTTTACCGGAAGACTTCGATCGGATAACGAGTATTTTTTATCAGCACTTGGATTTGTTAAATAATGCAGTAGCAAAAAGTCGTGGCGTGTATCGAGATTATATTAGCAGTCTGCCTTTGTTTTCTGGAAATAAGCCAATCCTGGTCGATGTCGGGTATTCAGGAACTATTCAGAAGTTGCTTACGAGATTGTTAGGTCACGACACACTAGGACTATACTTCATCACTACTGCTCAAGGTATTTACAAACAAAATGGTACTACTGCTCAAATACATTCAGTTTTTAAAGATAAGGTAAAAATGGGTGGGGGCTATGCAATGTTAGATAAATCCTTATTTTTGGAGTCATTACTAACCGCACCCAATGGGCAATTAATCGATATGTACAAGTTGTCTAATCCGTTACTAGAAAAAGAAGTGTTTCGTCCTGTGTTCGGCCGAGTCTCGTACACACAAGCAAACTTTGAAGAACTCGAAGCAGTATTTCGTGGGGTGTGTGAGGCTGTTGTACATTTTTTTCAAACTGGGGTCAGATTTTCTAAGGTGCAAATAGAAGAAATGTACGAAGTGTACACTTCGTCACCACAAATGATTCCAAGCGTGTTACGTCCTCTATTTGATGTTGATGATGCCATTTCAGGAAATAAAAACGTGAAACCACTGCAACTATTTGGCTTGTAAAAAAAGTATGAACGATGATTTAAACCTGCACTTGCCGAAAGATGCGTACGGTTACTCTGAAAAAAATTATGAAGATATGTTGTGTTCTGCAAAAGACTCGGGTGTGTTCGATCTCGATTTTTATCAGGCACATTGCGGCGAATTTGAAACCGAAATGCTTGCATTTAAAGATGCCGTGCGAAAAACTCGCTTTTCAAATGTGAACCCTTCTGCCAATTTTGATACAGAAGGGTACATGAGAATGAATTTAGACGTGTACCAACAAAATACCAGTGCCTTGGCTCACTATATTTGCCATGGGGAAGAAGACAACAGAAAAACCATGCCAGCAACTCATCGTTGGGTTCCCAAAAGTGCGCTAGTTGCTAAGGACACCAACACTTGGCAAACTCAAAAGGTAGCTATTGTTGTACATATTTTCTATTCGGAGTTTATTGAAAAGTTTGCAGGCAGCATAGCAAAATTTCCAATAGCGGTAGACGTGTTCGTTAGTGCGTCGACTAATGAAATTGTTGAGCTGGTAAAAGATAAGTATCAGACTATAGAGAGCATTCGACAATTGAAGGTCGTTAAAGCGGAGAATAGAGGGAGAAACTTTGGTCCTTTCCTGGTTGAGTTTTCTCAAGAGCTCCTAGAGTATGATTTGATGTGTCATGTGCATTCAAAAAAGTCACTGTATTCTGGTCGTGAACAAACTCAATGGTTTGACTATATGCACGAGTATTTACTAAACGATGTTCACGTAGTTTCATGTCTTCTTCGTTTGTTTGACGAACATCAAGATATAGGCATCTACTATCCGACATCATTTTGGATGATGCCCAGTTGGGTCAACCATTGGACTTGTAATAAGTCTCATGCTCAAACTTTTGTCGACGAGTGGGGTATTAGCACTAACACTGGGTTTTTAAATTATCCGGCTAGTGGCATGTTTTGGCTGAGACCAAAGGCTGCTGAGCAATGGCTGGGTCGCGCATACAATTATAAGGACTTTCCTAAAGAGCCTCTCCCAAATGATGGATCGTATTTACATGCATTGGAGCGCTCCGTTGGGCTATTGGTTGAAAAGAATAATTATAGACAACTGTTTTATCATCCATCCACCGCGAAGTTTACTTTAGATAAATCTTATATTTACACGAATTATCACAAGCCTCCTATTCAGTTGTTCAACGAAGTCAAAAACTTTGAAATAGTTTCTTTTGACATTTTCGATACGATATTAAGTCGAGAGTTTCAAGTTAGTGATCTAGCAAAATTTAAGCTTGGAGAAGTACTCTCAAACTGCGATGTAGTTTCTTCTCCAATGCAATTTGTAGAGGTGAGGAATAGTGTCGAGCATCAACTTCGAGTAGAGAGAAAGTTTTGTGGAGATGTCAGTATAGTTGAGATTTATCAGAGAATTTCAGAAGAATTTCAATGTGAAAATAGTCAAGCTCAGGGGTGGGGTGAACTTGAGTTCGAGTTTGATCGAAAGTCGATTCGAGCAAAGCCAGAAATGGTAGATTTGATATATAACTTACATGAGTTAAATAGGGATATATGGTTTATCACCGATACATATTATACCGAAGATCAGATAGCAACTTTATTACAATCTATAGGAATTAGTATTCCTTATAAATTGTTTGTTAGTAGTGAACTTGGTCTAAGAAAAGACGCGGGAACGATGTGGAACCATGTGTCGAAAGCCGTACAAGCTCAAGAGCGAAGTTATATTCACATTGGTGACAATGTGCGCTCTGACGCTCAAATTTGTGGTGACTTCGGACTTACAAATATGCATGTATTACACCCAGTTGATAAATGGCAAGCCAAGTCGTTACCGAACAATTGTGTTTGTCGAGACCAACTTAATATAACAGAAGTAAACAAATGGGGGCCCTTAGTGAGTAAGTTTGGTCGTTACCCATTCTTTGGAGAGTAAGATTTGAATAAATTGTTTTTGCATGTCGGTCCGCATAAAACAGGTACAACTGCTATTCAAAAGTTTTTGCTCGACAACACTGGAGCTTGCTTTCAGCAAAATCTTTTTTATCCCAGAAAGTATATACATATTTTTGGTCACCATTGCTTTCGGTCAGTCGTAAAAGAGAGAAAACTAAATGCGGTAGAAAAAGCTTTTTTTTTGGATTCTAAACATGACATTCTGTTGTCTAGTGAGGATTTTATTTCTCTTGATATCGCTGATTTTGAGTATCTGCGAGAGTCTCTCGATCCGCTTAATATTGTGATCGTTTTTGCTTGGAGGCGGGCAAGTTACAAGTTGTATTCAATATGGCAAGAAGTCATAAAACACGGCGGGACGATAGACTTTTTTGAATATTACTATGACCACCTTGCCCGACCAAGTACTAGCCAGATGCTGTCTCCAGATTTGAAGTTGAATACCTTTGTGAACGTGTTTGGAAAACAGAATGTTAAAGTTTTGGACTATGATACCAGTAGAGCAAACAATTCGCTTTTCCAAGATTTCATAAAAGTATGCGGGTTAACATGGAATAATAATTTTTCAGTGAGCAAAATTGACGATACTGCAAAAAATCAATCAATGCAGCTTCATGATATTGAAATAGTCAGAGCCTTAAACGGGGTGATGGCAAAAAAATATGATTATCATGGCAGTCAAGTGAGACTAGCATATAACCAGTACAAAGGAAATTTGAATAGGGTACACCTATCAGAATTGGTAAATATAATTCGCGAGCATACTCATAAGAAAGTAGTGGGTAACTATTTTATTGATACCAGAGCAGAAAAGTTGATGCAGAAAAGGTTTAAGGAAAATATGCTAAATTATCAGGACAATCATCAAACGAAACCTTTACTCATTTCATCTTCTCGTTGGATGAGCAACATAAATGTTCATGATTTACTGAGCAGTCTATCTAATGAGTTGTACAACTTGAATATGCAGAACAATGCAAAAAATTAAATCTAAATTAGTTACTATCGCAAAAGACGAAGCTGCCTATCTTCCGGAATGGTTAGCTCACCATTTGTTTGTTGGTTTTGACAATATAGAGGTTCATGTAAATCGTAGCAGTGATAATACTATCGCAATACTTGATAAAATTTGTGAGCAGTACACTCAAATAAGTTACCGAGTTTTTGATTGGGTTGATGTTTGTACGGAAGCTGTAAGCAGGAACATTCAATTTGTCTCCCAAGCTTTAGCTATTGATGAAGCAAGGAAATCAGGTTTTTTTTCGCATATTAGCTTTTTAGATGTGGATGAGTTTTGGTTTGACCTAAAAATAAACAGAAAGATAAATGATTACATTGTCGAACTTGGTAGTCAAAACATTATATACAACCTCTGGGTAAATGATTTGCCCCAAGAGACTTCGTTTAGTCTATTGGACAAAACGCTATCAGGAAATATGTCTGTGTTGGGAAAATGCATATATCCACTCGATACATCATTTGAGCAATTGCATTTGCATATACCCGAAATATCGCAAGGCAAGCGCTACATATTGCCAAACGGCGAATACGTTATTTTTGATTCAAATGCTCCACAAGCTGTAATTGAAGAACAGAGAAAACTGTATGATGCCATTGTGTTCCATCGCGCAACTAGAAGTGAAATGGAGTATGTATCCTTGGTGTACAGAGGCCGTCCCAGCGATAGGTTCCCGTATAAACGAAATAGAAGAGGCTTACCTTCTCAATATGAGCACACAGTAAACATTAACTTAAACGATGCTTTTGTTAGAGAACGAAATAGAGCTATTGAAAGAATACTGTCGGTTTGTGGTGACGACTTGCTTAACATCGCGAAAAATTTTGTTATTCAGCGATATCATCAATCAATCTCCCAATTGTCCGAATACCTTAGTAATGAATACGAAATCTTAGTTGAAATCTTCAAGGGAGTGCACATTCACGAAGTAGTGCTTCATTTTACTCGTTTTCGCCAGCAAAAATTAAAAGAATGCGGTAATGATGTAGATAAAATTCGTATTTTGGCTCAACAGGCTATTCATCAAAGTGTTGATGAGGCTGTATTGCTGATTAAACTGGCTCATTCATTAAGGCCGACTGGTCCGTTGATTAACAAGTTAAAAGACAAGTACATTGCGAAACAAAGGGCACTCAACTTGTGAGCGGGAATAAATATTGTATTGCTTCTCCGCACAAAGATGAGAGTTGGTACGACTACCGTTTATATGAAAACTTAAAGCATTCTCTAAGAAAGCTTGGTTTTGTGCATCAGGCTGCTGCAAAAAATCGTATATATTTTTTAGGTGCTCCTTTAAAAAAGCACTACCCCAAAGTAGGACAGTTTGACCCCCAAGCAAACAACATAGCACTAATCTATTGTCACTTGCAGAAAATACATTCATTGCGCGAGTTTGATCATATATTTGTGACCAGCGAGTATGCTAGGCGTTATTTGACTAGACGACGGTTTAAAGGGTGGTTGCGTGGAAAGTTTAGCTCGACTTTTGATACGCAACGGAAAATCAGAGTCATGAGGCCGTTCTCTTCACTCAGTCCGTTGCTTGAAATACCGGAGGAATATAGGTGTGATATAAGTTTCATGGGCGTCCCTAGGAAGCGTCCAATAGTTGAGGATATTCTACCTATTGTGGAAAAGCACGGACTAAAATTTCAAATCATTGGCCCATCTTGGCAAAATTACCCTGGTGATAAACGTGCCAAAGCGTATTGCATTGGAGCTAGCGTGCCATACAAAAACCTTCCTTTTGTTGCACAGGGTGCTACTATTAATTTGGTTGACCATCACGAAAGCATGAAAAAGCAGGGAATGGTTAGCCACAAGTATATTGACCTCATTAATGCGGGTGGGTTTGTTATCAGCGACAATAACAAAGATGCTAAAAACAGCTACAATGGGATTGTCTATCGTTCGGCAAATGAACTAGAAGCACTTGTATTAAAGTACTTATATGATCATGAAAAACGAGATAAAAAAAGAACAGAGCAATGGAACCTGACTAAAGGATTAACGACAGATGCAGCGGCTAAAACTTTTGCTGAATGCTTTGTAGATTAACTCCTTTGGAAGTATTAAGTATGGTTCGCGTTCTTGCAGTTTTTGCACATAAATTAAACCGAATTTTACCTAGGTTCGTTAGCAAACGACTGCGGAATTCAAAACGCTTGTTCTCTTGGTATGCTGCACTTATTCAAAAAAACAGGCATTTTATAGATCCAAATTATGTTGTCCCCTTCGAAATACCCAAGTGGGGTTACTTCCCGAGCTCTGAAGATTACAACAAGAATATAGTAAAGCAAAACCAGATAATTCGATTAGCATCTGAGTACATTGCTATCAAGCAAGGATTTGTAGTTGTAATTCTGATGCCTACTTTTGATTTTGTGAGCTTGCAAAAAACCTTGTCTTCCCTAAAGCTTCAAGCCCATTTTATCGATCGCCTATTAGTTGTAACAGAAGAGATCGAGTTGTGTAAGACTTGGTTGGCCAAAGACTCGTGTGGATTCGCTATAGAGTTGGTAGGTGCCAAAAGCAATCGCTTAACATTTAAGTTCGATTTTCCATCGTTTGTATGCTTTAGTGGCGAAGTGCTACACGAAAAAGCGTTCAGCTATTTGAGCCATTTCTCCCCAACATTAAAAAATCTTACCTACTGTGATACTGATGTATTGTTACAAGATATACGTCAGTTGCCGCATTTTTACCCTGATTGGAATCCTGACTATCAGTTATCTGCGAACTATATTCGGACAGGTGTGATTGTGCCTCAGGGGGTTACAATTATGCTTGAAGAGTTGTCGAAAGACACTGTTTCGACTTGGTTAAAAAACTTGTATTTGTCTGATTCAGAGATTAAAGTCGATCATATACCTTTGGTATTGATACACAGACCAATTAGCTTACTTAGAACATTAAATGAGGGGTGTAATACCGCAACACTTTTCAATCCCTCTCGTTACCCTAGGGTTTCTCTTATCGTACCTACATACAATGGCCTACAAGTACTCAAAACTTGTATTGAGTCGATCCTAGAAAAAACAACGTACCAAAAATATGAAATTATAATTGTCAACAATAATTCAGATGATGAAGCTACACTTTCGTATTTGGAGACAATCAAACAGCATGAAAATATAGATGTGCTTGAATACCCAAAGCCATTCAATTATTCAGCTATAAATAATTTTGCAGTACGCCATGCAAAAGGCGAAATCATTGGTTTAGTAAACAATGACATTGAAGTCATTACCCCTGAGTGGCTAGAATATATGGTCACTCATGTTCAGCGGCCTGACATTGGTTGTGTGGGAGCAAAGTTGTTGTATCCAAATGATTTAGTGCAGCACGCGGGCGTTGTGATGGGATATGGTGGGGGAGCTGGGCATGCTCATAAGTTTTTCCCTAGAGAGCATCCAGGATATTTGGCTCGTGCAGTATGTACTCAGAACTTTAGTGCGGTTACAGCGGCTTGTCTATTAGTGAAAAAATCTGACTATGAAGCAGTTAATGGCTTAAATGAAGTAGATCTTACTGTTGCTTTTAATGACGTAGATTTTTGTTTGAGAGTACTGGAACTTGGCAGACGTAATTTGCTTTGTGCGGAAGCTGAGTTATACCATCATGAATCTATTACACGAGGTCACGAGGATACCCCAGAAAAGGCAGAGCGATTTACTAATGAAGTGAATTATTTGAAAACAAAATGGTCTGATTTCATTTCTCATGATCCTGCTTACAACCCCAACTTAACGCTTAGGTATGAAAATTTTTCTATAAAATTGGATGAATAAAAGGGACAATATGCAGCTAATATACGACAAACGGAGAAATCTTGTCTAAATCCATTGAATGCAAGCGTTCGCCAAGAATAATAAATACAGACTGCGTTATCGCAATGGCACTCTATTCAGAAGACAGAGCGGAATGGTTGCGTGATGCAATTAGGAGTATTTTAAGCCAATCATTTAACGATTTTGTTTTTATTATTGTCATTGATGGCCCAGTTTCAGTGGATTTAAAAAATGCCTTGTTCACAGAGGTAGGTGATGACGAGCGTGTCGGGGTATTTGAATTCTCTGAAAATCGCGGACTCAGCGCTGCTATGAATTATGCAATTGAATGGTCTGAATTTTTAACGCCAAAGTTTTTTTTTAGAATGGACGCAGATGACATCTCTCACCAACAGCGTTTGCAAGAGCAAATAGACTTCCTAAAAAAACATCATAACGTTGATGTGTTAGGTTCATCACTTTACGAAATAGATGAGTTAAGCCGCCAAGTTGGCAAGCGTGTATTACCCCATAAACACGAGAAAATAAAAAAAATGATTTTTACTCGTTGTCCGTTAAATCATCCCACTGTTTGTATTCGTTATAATGTGTTCAAGTCTGGTTTTCGATACGACGAAAGCTTAAAAAATACCCAAGATTATTTTTTGTGGATTAACCTCATGCAAGCTGGATTCAAGTTTGCAAATTTGAAAGAGCCGCTGTTGCATTTTAGGCGAGTAAACAATTTTTACAAAAGACGTGGTTTTAACAAATCACTAAATGAGTTTCGCGCTCGTAGACTTGCAATGAAAAAGCTCAATAAATACAGATTCAGATATGCATTTTACGCAGTCTCGGTATTGATAGTCAGAATGATGCCTCCCCCTATCATTCGATTTGCATATGCAATTGACCGGCTATTGTTGAGGCATTGATGAAAAAGGCTGGTGCGATAATAATACTTTATTACCCAGAGGTTGATGAAGTATTGAATATGTTGGCTGAGCTTTCTAGCGACTTGGAAAGCGTTGTATTGATTGATAACACACCAATACCTATGAAAATTGATTTTAGTCAGTTTTCCAATGTTACCCATTGTAAACTGGGGAAAAATGTGGGTTTAGCCTCAGCTCAAAATCAAGGGCTCAAACATTTGCTCGATTTAGGGTGCCGGTTTGCTTTTATTTTTGATCAGGACACCCAAATAGGTGCTCAATACATCAAAAGTATGCTGCAAGTTTGGAATGATGCTAACGATCAGATGCTTGCAGCTATTGGCCCCCAAATTATATGCGAATTTAGTGACACCATTGAATCTCCAGTGATACAGACTCCTTACAGAAAAAGCAACGGGCTACATTACGTAAAGCAGATAATTTCTTCTGGCATGATGCTTGATTTAGACAAAATTAAAGATATCGGATTAAAAGAAGATGGTCTGTTTATTGACGCTGTTGACCATGAATGGTGTTGGCGGGCAGGAAAATATGCCTATGCGGTTGCGCAAACCCCTGAAGTGCAAATTAGGCACAGAATGGGTGTGGAACGGAAAACACTATTTGCTTGCAGCTATAAAGTTGGTCAGCCCATTCGTCACTATTATCAAGTACGTAATGTTCTACTGTTATTAACTAGGCCTTACGTGCCTTTTTACTGGAAAATTAGAAATATTGGAATGATATTTGTTAGACTTGTTCTTGTAATACTTCAAGGAGACAATAAGCTTTCGAGAATGAGTTATATTTTTCAAGGTTTATTGGATGGTTTAAGGCGAAAGTCAGGTAAATTGAATAAGTAATAGGAATGGTTTGGTTTGCGTAATTGCAGGCTCTATTCAACAGATTGAACTAATGATGAAGTTCAACCTCGCTCGAATTTAGTAATTTTGAAAAGGATAGATTAATGAAAGTTACCGTATTTGGTATTGGGTATGTGGGGCTAGTACAAGCTGCTGTACTAGCAGAAGTCGGGCATGATGTGTATTGTGTAGATGTTGACCAACAAAAAGTTGACAATTTGAAAGCAGGGATCATTCCTATTTTTGAACCGGGTTTAACTCCGCTTGTAAAGTCTAATCACGAAGCCGGAAGAATAACTTTTACGACTAATGCGGCTGAAGGAATAGAACATGGTGAATTGATTTTTATTGCTGTAGGTACACCACCTGATGAGGATGGCTCTGCTGATCTAAAATACGTGTTAGCCGTTGCCAGCACAATTGCAGAAAATATGTCGTCGCACAAGATAGTTATCAATAAGTCAACTGTACCCGTTGGGACAGCGGATAAAGTACGCGCAAAAATAGCAGAAGTGCAAAAGACAAATAATAAAGATGTCAGCTATGATGTTGTATCCAATCCTGAATTTCTAAAAGAGGGGGCGGCTGTCAGTGATTGTATGCGTCCCGATAGGATCATTTTGGGCACCTCTAGTGAGGTATCAGAAAAAAAACTTAGGGAGTTATATGCGCCTTTTAACCGTAATCACGATAAAATCATTGTGATGGACGTGCGGAGCGCAGAACTAACAAAGTACGCTGCAAACTGTATGTTGGCAACCAAAATTAGCTTTATGAATGAGATCGCCAATTTAGCTGAGCTCTTTGGTGCAGACGTTGAAAATGTACGTAAGGGGATCGGTAGTGATCCACGGATAGGCTATCAATTTATTTATCCGGGTTGCGGTTACGGTGGATCTTGTTTCCCCAAAGATGTGCAGGCGCTCGTTCGTAGTGCAACAGGTGTCGGTTATAGTGCAAAAGTGCTCGAAGCCGTGGAGGCTGTAAATTATCGTCAAAAAGAAAAACTGTTTGACTATTTAATGGATCACTATGACAACAATCTCAAAGGCAAAACTATTGCCTTGTGGGGCTTGTCTTTCAAGCCCAATACCGACGACATGCGAGAAGCGTCGAGTCGTGTGTTAATGGAAAAGCTTTGGGAACAGGGGGCGAGCGTGCAAGCCTACGATCCAGAAGCAATGGAAGAAACACAACGAATTTATGGCAACCGCGCAGATCTGTCTTTAATGGGTACCAAAGAAGCGACAATGAATGGCGCGGATTGCTTGGTTATCTGTACTGAATGGCAAGCGTTTAAAGCACCAGATTTCGAAGCTATCAAAAATACGATAAAAGACCCTGTGATTTTTGACGGAAGAAATTTATTCGAGCCAGCGTTAATGTCGGAATACGGATTGCAATACTACGGTATTGGTAGAGGTTCATCAGTTAAAGGAAATTAAGGAATTTTTATGAGTCAAGTGAAAAAAGCTGTCATTCCTGTTGCAGGTTTGGGTACAAGAATGTTACCGGCCACTAAAGCCATTCCAAAAGAAATGTTGCCTGTAGTGGATAAGCCACTTATTCAATATGTTGTACAGGAGTGTATTGCAGCTGGATTGAAAGAGATTGTATTAGTCACACACGCCAGTAAAAACAGCATTGAAAACCACTTTGATACGTCTTTTGAACTTGAGGCGACCTTGGAAAAGCGTGTAAAACGTCAGTTACTCGAGGCTGTTCAGCAGATTTGTCCAAAAGACGTGACGATTATGCATGTCCGCCAAGGTGTAGCGAATGGTTTAGGACATGCAATCATGTGTGCACTTCCGCTCGTTGGCGATAATCCTTTCGCTGTAGTTTTGCCTGATGTGATTATTGACGACAACTCCTCTAATCCTCGCAAAGATAATTTAGCGGATATGGTCGCTAAATTTAATACTACACGCGTCAGTCAGGTTATGGTTGAACAAGTAGCGGATGAAGATGTATCTAAATTTGGTATTGTTGATTTAGAGGGCAAAGAATTAGCGCAGGGAGAGTCGGGCAAAATTCACAAAATGGTCGAAAAGCCACCGTTGGAAGAAGCCCCATCAAACCTTGCCGTTGTTGGCCGCTATGTGCTTTCAGAAAAGATATGGGATTTACTCGCTAAAACCCCTCCGGGTGCGGGTGACGAAATTCAATTGACTGATGCGATAGATACCCTGATGGAGCACGAACAAGTTGATGCTTACTATATGAAAGGTAAGAGTCATGATTGCGGTTCTAAACTAGGGTATATGATGGCCAATGTCGAATATGCAATGAGACATCCTGAATTAGGCGCTGAATTTACTGAGTACGCACGCAAGTTGCTTGCTTAAGTCTGTGGTAGAAAGAACTAAGATTAAAAAAGGGAGCTCACGCTCCCTTTTACTTTAAGCTTGTAAGCCAGCTAGTTCAGTAATTGCTTATTGCACTGAGTGGGGCGCTTTAAACCTCGATGTAAGTAATCACTTTTTCTAGCAATTTTTCGCCAATACCTTTCACATTAACTAGCTCTTCTTTACTACGGAATTTCCCATTGAGTTTTCTATAGTCGACGATCGCTTGCGCCTTTTTTTGTCCTATTCCTGGTAAACTAGAAAGAACAGACACTTCTGCTGTGTTGATATTCACAAGTGCAATTTGGTGCTGCTCAGTTTTGACTTCGCTGTCGGCTAGTGCATCTTGTTGCGAGTAAATTAGAGCAGATACTGCTAATAGTAGTACGGTTATCCATGTGGTTAGTTTCATTTAAAATCTCCTGTGTTAATCTAAATTCCACATTGAAGACTTTAATAGAATTGAGCAAAATGAATAACTGTACAAGAGCATTGAATACTCTATAGCTTCACTTTATAGCAAGGATTATAAGTACTGCCAGGCAATTTCATTCGGCCTTGTTCAACAAAAGAATTGAGTAACTTATCCATATGCTTCATAAGTATTTCGTCACCCGAAATTTCAAATGGTCCTAGCTCTTGTATTTGTTTTACACCTTCTGCTTTTACGTTACCGGCCACTATTCCAGAAAAACATTTACGCAAATTTGCTGCCAATGCACTGGCGGGCTGATCCAGATGCAGATTTAATGCAGCCATACTTTGATGACTGGGGTTAAAGGTACGTTGGAAATCGTCGGGGATCTTAAGACGCCAATTGAAATTAAACAAATCGCCTTGCAACTTACGGTATTGGATCACTCTGTTTTTAGCTTCTACGAGCTTTGAAGCGACAAGCTGAGCATCACCCACTACGATTTCATACATCGCCTGAGCCTCTGAACCTAGGGTGTCTCCAATAAATTGGTCAATGGCTGCAAAGTAGTCGGCTTTGTCCGCAGGGCCTGTCAATATTAAAGGGATGGTTTGATCTCTGTTTTCTGCTTGTAAGAGCAAACCTAGCAAATAGAGTAATTCTTCTGCGGTGCCAACGCCGCCGGGGAAAATCACTATGCCATGGGCCACCCTCACAAAGGCTTCTAAGCGCTTTTCAATATCAGGCATGATAATCAGCTCGTTAACTATTGCGTTAGGGGGCTCTGCTGCAATGATAGAGGGCTCTGATATGCCTACATACCGACCATTTTTTATACGCTGTTTGGCATGGCCAATAGCGGCACCTTTCATTGGTCCCTTCATTGCACCTGGACCGCAGCCAGTGCAAATGTTAAAGCCTCTTAGTCCGAGTTGATAACCGATTTCTTTAGTGTACTTGTATTCGTCTTTGCGGATAGAATGCCCACCCCAACATACAATCATATTGGCAGGTTCGGCGGTACTGAGTGCGTTTGCGTGGCGCAGCATATCGAAGACCATATGCGTAACAATGTGGTTTTCTTCTAGCTCCTTTTCAAAAGACAGTTGATGCTTACTGCTCATGTATAGCATGTCGCGCAATACTGCAAATAAGTGTTCGTGCACACCAGCAATAAGCTTACCATCAACAAATGCCACCTCTGGTGGATTGATAAGCTCCATTTTTACGCCGCGCTCTCGACGAATCAAACGAACATCAAAATCATGATATTTTTCGAATAATGCTTCAGAATCATCCTGTTCAATACCAGAATTTAAAACGGCAAGGCAACAGTTTCGAAAAACCTGATAAAGTTCAGCGGAGGTTGAAGTAGCAAGTTGATTTACCTCCAGCTGAGATAGTTGGCTCATCCAACCAACTGGATTGAGTTGCACAGTATTAGTCATGAGACTCCTTGCGTTGAATTTGATTTCTACCGTTTTCTTTCGCTGTATAGAGTAATTTGTCGGCTTTCTCAAAAGCGTCTTCTAGCCGCATATCGCTTAAAATTTCTAACATACCGATTGAAATGGTGACACTTACGCGGTTACCTTTAAACATGAAAGGGAGCTTCGAGATTTTATTCCGCATGATATCTAATTTTTTAAAGGCATCGTTGCTTTGGGTGTTGGGAAGTAAAACAACAAACTCCTCGCCCCCCCAGCGTGCTACAAAGTCAGTATTGGCTAGATTGTTTTTGATTTGGGTAGCAATGACTTGAAGAGTCTTGTCCCCTACAGAATGCCCATATTTGTCATTAATTGACTTAAAGTGATCGATATCGATGATAGCCATGCACAGAGGAGTATTAGACTGTTTTGCATGATTGATTTCATTTATCGCTTTTTCTTCATAAGCGACGCGGTTAGGAAGCTTTGTTAAACCGTCGGTCAGGGCATCTATGCGTTGTTCAAGCAGTTTTTGTTTGTATCCTGCGGCTTTGTTTTCTAACTCACTCAAACGTTTTTGCATGGATTGTAACAAGGCGATCATCTTCTCCTGCTCAATGCGATCATCCGCTTCAGATTGAGTCAGAGAAGCTTGCATTTTTGTCAGGTAGTGCTGAGCTTGCTGTTTTAGATCTTCTACTTTGTGGCTATCTGTGAGTGCGGTTTCAATGGCGCTGATCTGTGCTTGCATATCAGCCGTTTGTTTCACTCGTTTTTCAATTCGTACTTTCGATTTTTCGATAGTGCTCTTAATGCCTTGATTGACTTTTAATAGCGATTGATGAATGTTGTGGATTAATTTGTTCGCAGCGCCAGCCTCGTTGATAACATCCTTGATAACAAAGCGAATCAAACTCAAACAACACTCCAGTAGCTGACTGGGGTTTAAGCCTTCGTCTAACTTCTCTCTGATTTCATTGATTGCTTTATCATTCGGATTGTTTTTCACATAGGGAAGGATCAGCGTTTTTAGTTCTTGAGCAATTTGCTGATGCAGCTGTTTTTGTTGCTTAGCCTCATTGTGGCTTTTGTTTACTTTGTTGTTACTTAGGGCTTTTCTAAACAACCCTAGGGCTTTTTCAAAAGTGCCGATTGGCGACGAAATATTGTTATCCGAAGGTGACAAGTTTTGTAAAAATAGCTTAATTTCACTTTTTACCGATTCATCAATCGCTTCTATCTCATTTAGTTTTCTGAGTGACGTCTCGATTTGTGTGATGCTATTTAGTTGCTGTTGTTTTATGTATTTAGCTTCGTTTTTTAGATCGCTATTCAGCTTTACTGATAATTCTGCAGCGGCTTGATAGTCGGGCTTGCCTGACAAAAGCTTTTTTATGGCATTCAAGTCTTCGTCTATTTTCGGCGTGCTACCTTGAAAGAACTCAGCCATGCTGGCGATAAATATAGAAAGTTTATCGAGTTGCTGCTTTGCGACCAGTAGTTTTTTCTTTGCACTATCATCTGTCATACTTTATTGCCTTGCAAGTCGCGCGTTTGAATAGGGCAATTCAAAATTTGATCTGAATGGATTAATGTCTAGACCACCGCGACGAGTATATCGAGCATAGACGGTAAGTTTGCTTGGTTTACATTGTTGCATGATATCTTTAAAAATGCGTTCAACGCACTGCTCATGGAACTCATTGTGTTGCCTAAATGATATGATGTAACGGAGTAGTCCTTCATGATTGATTTGCTTCCCCGCATAACGGATGAGTACACTGCCCCAGTCAGGTTGGTTGGTAATTAGGCAATTAGATTTCAGCAAATGACTCACTAGGCTTTCTTCACAGTCGGTGTCATTTGTATGTAAGAAATTAGGGTCAATGTCGGTTTCAGACACAGATATATCGAGTTCATCAATTAGATTTCCCTCAAGTTTGCCAAAGCTCAGAGTATCAAAATCGGATGAATGAATGAATTTTAGTCCTACTGGCGCACCTGCACAGTTAGAAAGATCGCGTTCCATCGTTTTTAACAACAATGCTGTTGTTTCAAATTTCGATTGATTGAGGCTGTTGAGATAAAGTTTGAATGACTTCGACTCTATTAGATTGGGGGAGTCTATGGGTATTGTGCACTCCACAATCGCAACCATTGGTTTACCTTTAGTATTTAACCAAGATACTTCGTAAGCATTCCAAATATCGACACCCGTAAACGGTAAGGGACTATTTAAACTTATGTTTTTTCGCCCAATACTTCGGGGTACTGCTTGCAATACCTCAGGCGTGTAATGAGAAGGGTATTCGACAATTTTTCCAAGACTCAGGTTTTTCAAATTTTTCCTTTGGGTTGTATAACTATGTTAGCATCATAAGCGAAAGCGAAAGCAAAATCCCGCCCAGCTAAACACACATATAGAACAAATTACATGTCAGAGCAATTTTTAACGCAATTTGATCAATTTATACAGTCATATATCGACCAATCAAATGATGACAATAGAGGTTTACTGACCTTATATCATGAAGAGTGGCCGTCACCCTGCATCATTCGTCAAACAGATAGCCTGCCTACTAATAGTGATGAAGTTTATTGGGAACCAGTACGCAAAGAGCCAATGACAAGTTTTAATAACATTGCAGAGGCATTAGAAATTCATATTCCTGCTGAATTTTCTCTTTTGATGGGGCGTTACTTTAGTTTGGATTTAAATGCTAAAACAAGCAGGGGCAATCTAACAATTTTGCAGGCATGGAATGAGCATGATTTTGAACGATTACAAAAGAATTTAGTTGCGCACGTACTCATGAAACGAAAATTAAAACAAGAAGATACCTTGTTTTTTGCTGTGACAGATGAAGAAGACTACATCATATCTATTTTGCCCGATACGGGGGAAGTCGTATTGGAACACGTGGGCAAACCGCCTCAAGAGCTGCTGTCAAATAATTTAGTTGAGTTTTTTCAACTATTAGAGCCAGTACCTTCGTTTGTGACACTTTAGATAGGCTTAGCTTTAGCTGGCAATAAGGCACTCAATTGCATTTCAAGTAGCTGTACTCTTGCTTCCAGCTTTTGTATGCGTTCATCTGTCGTTTGAGCAGTAGGTGCAGGTCTTGATGGCTTTGCTTCTTTCTTTGGCTGGGGGGCAATGGGCCATTGTTTCAGACCAGTAATAATCGCTGGTAATGAAACCTGATTGCCTAATTTTGATTTCACTGAGCCAACGGTAGGCTTCTTGCCATTTGCATGCAGTGCAGTACAGCAATCAATTACAAGTTGAATTTCTGGGTGCATAAATATGTCTCAATTCTGAATGATACATTTTTCAAGTTCTGATAAGTGTTGCAAGGTGTGTATCAGGCAACAAATTGTAACTATCTGAAGCATTTTATACAAATAAGAAGGCGGTATATTTTGATACTATCGCTTTTCCAAATAAGGCGTAATTGGTCTATTAAATAGATAGACTATGCTTCCTCTAAGTGTTGATTCATAAAATTCAAAGCCTAACAGGCAAGGATGTCTTTTCGGAGTCCCCATGAAAGGGTTGACGGAGATTTTGTTTAATGTGTATCCACACTCAGGGGGAACATAACCAATAGGAATATTAAAATGTCAAAAGTAGTTATTGCAGGCTTAGCCTCGCTATTCATTCTTCAAGGCTGTGTAATCTCCGTAAATGATGACGACTTTGAGCGGGGTAGTCACTATCACAATGAACAAAAAAGAGAGAAAAAAAACAGAGATTACATTTCTGACCTAGCTATCGGTACCAATGAGCACAGTGTAAAAGGTGCTTTGGGCACCCCAGACTTTAACGAGCTGCTCGTGAAAAATGAACAGCAGTACAAGATTTTGTATTATAGAACGCAACGCACGCACAGTGACGGCAAGACGACAAAGGACGAATGCACGCCATTATTGTTCAAAAATGGTGAATTAGTGGGTTACGGTGATACTGCTCTGTCTGGGTTGCAATAAGATGACATAAGTTTATAAAGCAAAGTATCAATACAACACTCCTGCATCCACTAGGATACAGGAGTCGTGAGTACTGTTTTAAGTATTGTTCAGTAGTGCAAAATCAGTTTTTATACAAGAGATGGTTTTTGCGATAAACATGCACCCTTTGGTTAGCGATCCCTAAACCATTTAGTAATGATGTACTTATTGCCGTCCAGCACTGGATTGGCTTTATGGATTGTTCTTTTGTTAGGCATTCCTTGGTTGTCTAAATTGTTCCATATTATTGCTGTGCCGAATTTAGGCTTGATTTTGAGCCTCAATGCAGAGAATTCAGTTTCCCCACCTTGTTCGACGTCGTTTAGATATATCATGCAAGTCCAAGAACGCTGCCCTTTAACTTGTCCTTCTCGTTTATATACGTCAGTCCCTAAGGAAAAATAGTCATAATGCGATTTGTATTCCTGACCTACCTCGTATTTTTGGATTTGAATAATTTCTGAAAATACAGGTATGTTCATCCCCATCATTTTTACAATTTTGTGATCTACACTGGCAACGTCATCACTTTCGGTTCCAAGAAACCCAGCTGTAGTAGAAGTTCTGTAAGACTTATCTATTGAGCTGTCCGTTACTTTAGAAGGGTTTAAAAACTTGTTTGCAGCTTGAATTGTCGCTTTACACTCTTCTATAGACAAGAAATTATCTATTCGAATCACTGTTGCTCTGCGATCCTCTAATATTGATAGGTCAAACTCATTTGGATTACTCAATATTGACGGAGACGCTAGCGCTTGAAAATAGTTTGAATCTTTATATAGTTTTGATGCTTCAGGTACTTTGATACCCAACACAGAAGATAAATATGGGTAGGTATAGCCTTGTTGCACAAGACTGCCAATGATTTCTTTTGGGTCTACCCCTTTTTTTAAATTTACTTTTACAAATTTTTTTACTGAGTTTGGAAGAGAATACAATGCAAATAACCACTTTTTATTCTTTATTTCATGGTATCACGAGAGCATAAATTTGGAAGAATAATTATTTTATACGGATATTTGGTCATTAAGAGCATAGTTAATGGTTGTAAATTATTTGTAAATAGTTATGAATTGACATATAACAAATAGTCCGATTACACTTCCGAGGGAGGAAAAAATGGCGATTTCTGTTTATCAACCTGATGTGGATCATATTACCTATGCTTGCCTGACAGCAGAGGATTTGAGCGTAGCTTCCTCAATACTCTACAACGCCTACTATGATGATCCCTTGTTTACTGACATATTCAATGCGAATAAAGAGGGGTATGAGGCGCGTCTTCGCTCTGCAATCAGAGAGGAAGTGAATACCTTTTGGGATGCAGGGCAACCATTGGTGGGCTTGTACGAAGATGGCCGATTGTTGGCGGTAAGTTGTCTAATTGGACCAGATGCTGCGTTTGGTGCCGGTCGTTTTTGGCATTGGCGTTTGAAAATGCTGCTGACGGCGGGGTATTTCGGTACTAAGCAAATGATTGCTAAAGAAGAAAAAGTCAGAGAAAAAATTCCTGCGAGTAACTACCACATGCTCTCACTAATTGGTGTTCATCCTGACTACCAGGATATTGGCCTGGGTCATATGCTAATGCGAGCCATCTTGGGTGTGTTAGAAGACGACCCAAGTTCTGAGGGTATAGGCGTTCTGGTCACTTTGGCAAAGTGCAACTCATTTTTTACCGACGGCGGCTTTGTCAAGATTTCGGATATCGAAGTTGGTAATATTGTCGGCAGCGTGATGTTCAGACCTAGGGGCAACAGACTCTAGTCAGACATTTTCGTAAAAGCTACAAAACCTTGTAAGAAATATCTTACAAGGTTGTATTACATCTTAGTAAGATTCTTACAAATTTTTCTTAGTAAATTAGCATAAATCAATATAAAACAATGGTTTAACGTGTTTTCTATACTAAGGTATAGAATAAATTTTTACTAAACATCGAAAATAAACCACCGATACAGTATTCGATTAGGTATTCTAATCCTGCCTTAAGGAACTTCAGGAAGAAGTATGAGGCAGCGATGAATAAGGATATTCATAGTATGGATACTTAGGATAACTTCAGGATGAAGCTTCGTGCCACATGGCAGTGGTATTTGAAAATGGACAAAAGGAAAGGGACCTTCACAATGGATGTGTTGCCTGCTTAGGAAGAGTGGGAAAAAATGGAAAGGGGCGCAATGGATTCTATCTGGACGATGTTATAGCAATGGATCGCTGAGAGGGAAGCTCAAAATTCAATGAAGAGCAGACTACGGTCTGCTCTTTTGTTGTATTCTAAACACTGTTACATATCTCAATGCGTTATTCTAAAAACCGGCATTTCAACCGAAATTACTGACTTCCCTATGGTGCGAACAACGCCCGTGTACTCTGTTTCTCCATCACTGCTAAATGCTAACGCGTACGTATTTTTCCAATCGAGCTTGCCTTTATGCACACCGAAGCTTGTTGAAGTTCTTGCAAGGGATATAAATTGTAAGTTCTCGCGTTCACAATAGCGCTTACTATAGGCAACTACATATTCTGCAATGCCACGAATACGCCAAAACTGTATGGCAATAGGTATGATAACTGCGAGTATGAGTATATGGGATAGAGTCATGGTTTTCCTGTCGATTCGACTAGTTGAGCAATGGCTTGTTGTTCTATTTCGCTAAGCTTGGGTTCTTTCAAATAGTCCAAGATATAAGGTCGTAAATTGGGTATTTGGACGAGATCAGCATATATGCCTTTGAACAGCGAAAAATCCGCACAGAAAGAGACGACGTGTTTCATGTATTGCCGCAAGACTGGCTTTTGACTCAAGACTTGCCAATGCCTGCCAGCGATGACGACTAGCGTTTCAAGATCGAGTGTGGGTGACTTAACCAAGATATCGCTTATCAGGGTTTCAACGCTAGGTGTGTCTGATTTGGCTAATGCTCGCAGAATGGTTGTGCTTTGCTGAATATTCTCTTTCGATAAAGCAATCAAACAATCGCTTAAGTCTTTAGTTAGGTTAACGCATTCTAGACTACCCAATATGCAATTTAGTACTTGAAGAGAGTAGTGTTTAACGTTTTGGATCAGTGCGCTTCGTATGTCTGCTTGCTCTGCAAACACAAGCAGATCGGCAATGTTCTGAATACTTAGATATTCCCATGTACTTTCACGCGGCGCATTGAGGTAAGTGTAGGCTGGATATGCTTTAAGCGTTTCCGCATTAAAATTTCCCTCTTTATTCAATAACGCTTGTTTGAGCAGTGCGCTGCAGTTCGCGCGCATTTGTTGGCTAGGCGTAAACACAAAAGGGTTATCGGGTAAGCCGCGCTCTAGGGATTTTTGATTGTCTGCTGCTTGACCTAAAGAAGTGACGACGATTTGCAGAAATTGATCTCTTGCAGCAGATACAAGCAAACTATGCTCGTCTACCGGTATTTTAATGTACCAAATGTAGTGCTCAGCATTGAGTTGTTTGTTCCAAAACATGATACATAGCCATGCATGCCCTTGCCGAGGTCTTGGGAAAGCAATACTGTTGTTTTCGTATTCGAAAAATTCTTGATTGTCTAGTAAATGAAATCCACGACTGAGATCTATCACCATATATTCAGTGCCGGCATGAAGCAAAAATTCGCTAATAGTGGAAATGGTGCGTGGATGGGTCATGTGCCTCTACTCGAGCTTTTAAAAACGCGCATATTCTATCATTTGTTTGCAGCATTCAAAGTCCTCAAATGCGATAATTAAATGATGAGTAATTATTTTCTTGAGTCAAATTTTTAAAATGTTAGAAATCGTGTTCCGCGATGAGCATCTGGTTGCAGTTAACAAACCCGCAAACATGCTGGTACACAGAAGTAAGGTAGATAGACATGAGACCCAATTTGTCATGCAAACCTTACGCGATCAAATAGGGCAGCATGTATTCCCTCTGCATCGTTTAGATAAGCCAACTTCAGGTGTTTTACTGTTTGCTACTTCAGCTAGTGTAGCGAGTCTTATGCAAGGTCAGTTTGCAGAGCATAAGATAGAAAAACAATATATCGCCATTGTGCGGGGGTATGTTGACGAAAAACAACAAATCAATTATTCCCTTGCTGAGCAGCTTGATAAAATGACTGACAATCTCGATAAAAAGATTGAAAAGAAAGAAGCTGTCACGCATTTACGCCCCATAGCCAGTATACAGTTACCAATCCCCGTGTCGCGCTACCCAACGGCAAGGTTTTCTTTGCTCGAATTGAAGCCAATAACGGGAAGGAAACATCAACTTCGTCGCCATATGGCTCACATTCGTCACCCTATCATTGGAGATACAACCCACGGAGATGGCAAGCAAAATCGATTTGCTAGGGAAAAGCTCGGCTTTCCTCGTTTGGCACTGCATGCTCATTCATTGTGTTTTTTTCACCCGTTTACCAAACAGAATGTAACCGTAAAGTGCAGCTTTGACAGCGATTTTAGTACTTTAGTTAGACGTTTTGACTCAGTCCTGACAAGGCAAATTGAAAATACAATTGAAGGCTATAAAAGGCACATATATAACGAAGCACTATACAGAGACTTGAGTTTTGGAAAGCTGTAACCACTTTAAAAAGATAATAGCCTAAATCATATGAGGATGATAAATGCGTAAAATTAGTATAATTGCCGGCTCCGTTTATGGAAATGCGCAGCATGTTGCAGAAGAAGTCAGCACTATGTTAAGTGATGAAAGTGTTGTATCAGAAGTGTTTACTGATCCAAATGTGAGCGACTTTGTTGATGCCGAGGCCTTACTCGTCATCACATCTACTACTGGACAAGGTGATGTCCCGCCAAATTTAGAGTTAGTTTTTGATGAGTTGCGCCAACAGTCGCCTTCATTTGAGAATAAACCTTTCGCCGTGGCTGCTCTAGGTGATAGTAGTTATGCGGATAGTTATTGCGGCGCGGGTAGACAGTTTTTTGAATTATTTACGGGGTTACAAGGTAAGGCTGTCGCACCTATGTTAGAGGTCGACGCAATCGAAACCTTGTCACCTGAAGAGGAAGTGGTGCCTTGGGTAAAAGCTCAGCTTAAAGTCTTGAGTGAGTAGCCCTATCGTTTTGTACTCTTCTAAAAGTGAATTGTTTTAGCCTACAAAAAAAGCCCGCGGAAAGCGGGCTGAATTCAACATAAGACCACAGATTTATTCTGCGTTTCTTAGTATCTCGTTAATTCCTGTTTTAGACAGTGTTTTAGCGTCTACACGTTTAACTATGACCGCAGCATAAAGTGAGTATTTACCACACTTGCTTGGCAAATTACCCGGTACTACAACAGAGCCAGCGGGTACGCGTCCGTAATGTATTTCGCCTGTTTCTCGGTCATATATTTTAGTACTTTGACCGATGTAAACGCCCATTGATATGACGGAGCCTTCTTCGACTATAACGCCTTCGACTATTTCAGAGCGTGCGCCAATAAAACAGTTATCTTCAATAATAGTAGGGCTTGCTTGTAAAGGCTCAAGTACACCACCAATACCTACTCCACCTGATAAATGTACATTTTTTCCGATTTGCGCACAAGAACCGACCGTCGCCCAAGTATCTACCATGGTACCTTCGTCAACGTATGCACCAATATTGACGTATGAAGGCATAACGACCACATTTTTGGCTACAAATGAGCCCGTTCTGACTGCTGCAGGCGGCACCACCCTCATTCCCTCGGCTTTAAAGCGAGCTTCATCGTAACCGGTAAATTTTAGCGGTACTTTATCAAAATAAGTAGACTCCGCGCCTTCGATTACTTGGTTGTCATGTAGCTTAAAATAAAGCAGCACAGCCTTTTTCAGCCATTCATTGACCTGCCATTTGCCATCTACTTTTTCGGCTACTCTAGCACTGCCAGAATTAAGAGATTCAATCGCTTGAGTAACGGCATCTCTAATTTCTTGTGAGACAGTGGCCTCTGTATAGGTGTCTCGGGTTTCAAAAGCATGCTCAATCACATTCGCTAATTTGTTCATATTGCTGTATTCACTTCTGGTTGATCTAGTTTGATTTTCAGTTGTTTGCGTAAAAGCACTTTCTGTTCATGGGTTAATGCTTGCCCATCGGCATTTGTAATGATGAAAACGTCTTCTGCGCGTTCACCGATGGTCGTTATTTTTGCCATTTTAAGGGTAATATTTAAGTCTACGAATAAATGACCAATTCGTGCTAATAATCCCGGTGCGTCCAGTGCTTCCAATTCAATGAGCGTGGATGCGTCTTGAGTATCAAAGAAACGCACTTTTGTTGGAACGTCTAACTGACGCATTTGTCTGGACATACGTCTTTGGTTACTGTGTGAACGCCCCGGTTTAAGCAACTGCTCTTTTACGGCTGAGGCAATGTTGTTTGCTCGTGCCTGAGAGCTAATTCTCTCGGCATTTTCATCTAATATAATCATGCTATCAAAGACGTAGTCATCTTTAGTAACCACAATTTGTGCATCATGGATTGAGCAATTTCTACTGTCCAGTACTGACGCTATTTGTGCAAAAAGAGCCGGTCGGTCATGGCAATATATCAGTAACTCAGTGCCTGCTCTTGAAGTTTCATTACTCGCCGCCACAAGCACTTCATTGGGTGATAGGCTGCCGATAGAGGTAATTGTTTTAGTATGCCATGCAATCTGTTCAGGTTTAAAGCGAGTAAAATAGTCGTCATTCATTTGTGACCAAAAAGGCAAATAAACCGATTCAGCGACTTGTAACTCTTCTAACTTTAACGCTGCTTGTCTTTTGTGAGAAACAACACGCTCAGCCAGCGTATCTTGACATTGTAAACCGTTGTCTAAGGCTTTATGTGTTAGCAAGTACAATTCTCTCAACAAGCTGGCCTTCCAATCGTTCCACAAGTTGTTATTTGTGGCGCGGATATCGGCAAGCGTGAGGGCGTAAAGTAGCTCTAAATGTGATTGACTTTTGACTGCTGAAGCAAATTCTTTAACAACATCAGGGTCGTAAATATCTCTGCGTTGCGCAACAACTGACATTAACAAGTGGTTTTCGACCAACCAAGCAATCATCTGTGTATTTTTTTCAGAAATCTCATGCTGTTGGCAAAAGGCGTATACATCCTTTGCCCCCAGTTTTGAATGATCGCCGCCACGCCCTTTTGCGATATCGTGAAATATAGCGGCAATGAACAACACTTGCGGTTCGTCTAGGTCATTGACGATACGACTGCAACGAGGAAACTCTTCTTTTTGCAGATAGTATCGTCGCACGTACTTCACCAAGCGGTGCGTATGTTCGTCGACCGTATAGGCATGGAAAAGGTCAAACTGCATCATTCCAACGATGTTGTCCCATTCGGGTAAGTATGCCCTCAATATGCCGTGTAAATGCATGATGTCCCATGCTAAGTCAAAGAAGTCAGGGTTAGACACGAGCTCGATGAATTTTTTTCGACAATCTTCATATTCGTGATAGTAATTTGACTGGAATTTCCGCCTAGCATTTCTCAGTTGCCGAATACATTTGCCGTCTAAGCCTTTTATTTCAGGGTTTTTCGTCAACAGCTCTAAAAAACTTAAAATGGCAACAGGTGATGGAAAGCAATTGTCATGTTGAGGAATGAGTTTTCCGTCTTGCACACAAAAATCTTGGTTAAAGCAATAAATTTTCTTTCGACTTTGACCAAGAATATCACTACTGAAGCGCTGCAGTAGCATAGAGTTAAGCTCGGACACTCGTTGCACAATTCGGAACAAATGCTTCATTAATTTTTCGACAGCGGGCTTGTCTTCTCCATACCCCAATAGCTTTGCAACTTGAGGTTGATAGTCAAAGAGTAAACGGTTTTCAGAGCGACCAGCAATAATATGCAGGGCAAAGCGAATTTGCCAAAGGGCTGAACGGCACTCAATAAGTTCGGCGTGCTCTAGCTCCGTAAAATAACCATGCCCGATGAGTGTTGTGCCGTCGTACTCCTGAAAGTGTTTTTTAGCTACCCAGCCAATGCTCTGTATATCGCGCAAGCATCCGGGGTTTTCTTTGATATTGGGTTCTAAGTTGTAAGACGTATCATTGAACTTATGATGGCGCTTAATTTGTTCGTCTAATTTTGCTTTAAAAAAATCTTTACTCGACCATGTTCTTGGTGCAATAGCTTTTTTCATGAGAGCATCAAAGGTATCCTTGCACCCTGCTAATAGCCTTGCTTCAACTAGGTTCGTCGCTATCGTGATATCTTCTTTAGCTAGTTGAATTGTATCTTTGATCGTCCTAACCGCTTGCCCAATTTCTAGTTTTATATCCCACAAAAAGGTAATAAATTGACTGACGGTGTCTTGTTGAGTATTTGACAATGGCTTTTTGCTCAGAATCAGCAAATCTATATCTGAATAGGGTTGAAGCTGCCCCCTACCATAGCCGCCGACAGCACACAAAGATAAGTGCTTGCTTCCATCTAAAGATAATAAACGCCATGCGTGACAGAGCAATTCATCTGTGAATTTGGCGCGCGCCAAAACCAGTTCATCGGCATTCTTGCCATTAAAATGTTGTGCTAGCCAAGCATAATTGCCTTCCACAGCTTGCTTGAAAGCTTTGAGATCATTTAACGAGGTAATTTTTTTTACTTCATTAACAAAATTATCAATCGTCATGTATACAACCTATGAAGCATCTGACTTGTTGCTGCGTTATTAGCTAATTTAATGGTTTATTATTTTCGGGATGTCTTCTTCATCCCTATGAGTCAGCACTTCGACACCTGTATCTGTTACCAGCAGTGTGTGCTCCCATTGAGCGCTCAAACTGCGATCTTTGGTGACGACTGTCCATTTGTCCGGAAGCACTTTTGAGTGACGCTTACCGGCATTAATCATAGGTTCAATGGTCAAACACATACCCGCTTTTAGCTCTTCACCGGTATTTGGTCTGCCATAATGCACCACTTGTGGATCTTCATGGAATACCGCGCCAATGCCATGGCCGCAGTATTCTTGTACGACAGAATAATTATTGCCTTCTGCATGTTGTTGAATAATGTGACCAATGTCGCCCAATTTAACGCCTGGTTTGACAATTTTTATAGCTTTATACAAGCATTCTTGGGTAATTCGGATAAGACGTTCGGCTAAAATAGAGGGTTTTCCTACAACAAACATCTTTGAGGTGTCACCGTGGTAACCGTCTTTAATCACGGTAACATCGATATTAACAATATCACCATCTTTCAACTTTTTGTCACCTGGTATACCGTGACAGATAACATGATTGACTGATGTACAAATAGATTTTGGAAAGGGAGGATGTCCGTAATTTAGAGGAGCAGGTATACCACCTTGGACGTCCACAATATAATTGTGGCACAGTGTGTTCAGCTCATCAGTGGTGATGCCTTTCTTGACGTGTTCACTGATCATCATTAATACATCTGACGCCAACTTGCCGGCGACGCGCATTTTTTCCATTTCTTCAGGTGTCTTGATTGTAATCCCCAAGGGACACTCCTGTATCATAGGTTGAAAATCCGCGCAGGAGTATACCACATCAAGCTATGATCAACACACCCTACACTTGTTGTTTTATTTCTACTGTAAGGCGGTCGTTTACTCATAGTATGGCATTGCTTCCTTTCCTAAGGCGAATGAACTTTTGTTTACCGCTATTTTTTAGTAACTTAGCGACCTAGACAGAACTCGAGAAAATTAACAATGAAATACTTATCCATTTTGTTTGCAAGTAGCTTGGTGATAGTTGGCTTGGGATATGCCTCTCCGAGCATTGGTGAGGAAATGCACAGCGAAGCACCTGTGTCTATACCAGAAGCGAGTAGTTTTAGTTCTGAGCACAAGGGCATATTTAATGGCAAGCGCTTAAGTTACAAGGTAGTGGCGGGAGAAACGTATTTAAGGGATAAAAATGAAAAGCCCACCGCATCTATCTTTAGTTTTGACTATACAGTCGAGAGTAAAGAAAAGCGTCCCGTGACATTCATATGGAATGGCGGCCCAGGTTCGTCTTCTACTTGGTTGCATATGGGGGCTTACGGTCCCAAACGAATCGTCGTGCCGAGCGATGCAGAGCATCCTGGTGCTGGGCCATACGAAATAAGCGATGCGCCCGAAACAATTCTAGACGTGACTGATATGGTCTTTGTTGATCCGGTGGGTACGGGGTTTTCACGCGCACTGGGTGATACCGAGAGCAAGGCGTTCTGGGGATTATACGAAGATGCGAATTCGATAGCGCGATTTATTGCACAATGGTTGACGGCAAATAATCGCTGGAATAGTCCTATATTTTTATTGGGGGAGAGTTTTGGCACCACACGCGCAGCAGCGGTGTCAAATGTGCTATTGGATGACCATTATATTAATGTGAATGGTATTGTCTTTGTGTCTCAAGCGCTAGATTATCAAGGTTCGTCACCGTATGTCGATGACAATATTGTGTCTTACATTACTTATATCCCTACCATGGCAGCCACTGCTTGGTATCACAACAAGGTTGACACAAGTGGTGATTTTGAATCCTTTATAAATGAAAGCCGTCATTTTGCCACTAACGAGCTTTTGCCGGCTTTGTTTAAAGGTAATACTTTACTAGAAGATGAGCGACAAAGCATTGTCGAAGGTTTACACCGCTACACTGGCTTGAGTAAAGCGTATATCGAAAAGGTCGATTTGAGAATCAATGCTTTTCGTTTTGCCAAAGAACTCAATCGAGAAGAGGGGATTGCAGTGGGCTTGCTGGATAGTCGCTACACACGTGATGAGCGTGATGACGTGTCTGCGGATTTGTCTGGTGATGCGAGTTATGCGATTTCAGCTCCCTATAAAGCTGCTTTGATGCACTATATGAGAAATCATTTGCATATAAAATGGGCGCGCCAGTATTTAAATCCCGCTGACCCAGATTTATCACCGAATTGGCGTTGGCGAACAGCGCCTGATGGCAGTGCATGGGAGCCAAAGTACGTCAATACCGCGCCAGACTTGTCTAGTGTACTTCGCAAAAATCCATCTCTAAAAGTGATGGTTGCTTCTGGCTATTACGATTTAATTACGCCGTTTTTTGACGCTGAATATACTTTAAACCGGCACGGTATTCAGTCCGATAAAATCGAGTATTTTTATTATCACGGTGGGCATATGATGTATGTGCATGAACCAGCGCGCCTTGACTTATTAAAAGATACTCGCGCGTTTATACTTCAACAAACTACGGAGCGGTAAAATCCCCCCCTGAAAATTACGCCCAATCTTGCATAAAAACTTGCTATTAAATAAGGCAAATGGTATAAAGCGCGCGCCGTTGAAATTACGGTAAATTAACTTTAATACACACACATGCTAATACTTGGTTTCGGGGTGTCGACTTTTAAGGAATTACGTAACATTAATTCCTTCGATAATGTTGATCGAAATTAAGGGTATGTGGAGGCTTAACCCCTAATTAGGATTATAAAATGTCAAATGTTTCTATGCGTGACATGCTTCAAGCAGGCGTGCACTTTGGTCACCAAACCCGTTACTGGAACCCTAAAATGGCGCCGTTTATTTTTGGCGCTCGCAACAAGGTTCACATCATCAACTTGGAAAAAACTGTTCCTTTGTTTAACGAAGCATTGTCGTATCTTAGCAGTGTATCTGCTAAAAAAGGCAAGATACTCTTTGTTGGTACCAAGCGTGCTGCATCAGAAGCCGTTAAAGAAGCTGCGCAAAAATGTGGTCAGTACTACGTAAACAAGCGTTGGTTGGGCGGCATGTTGACTAACTGGAAAACAGTACGTCAATCTATCAATCGTTTGAAAGAGCTAGAAGCTCAGAGCCAAGACGGTACTTTTGATAAGTTGACTAAAAAAGAAGTATTGCTTCTTCAACGTGAAATGACCAAGCTTGAAAATAGCCTTGGTGGAATAAAAGATATGGGCGGACTTCCTGACTGTATTTTTGTAATTGACGCTGATCACGAGCACATTGCTATCACTGAAGCGCGTAACTTGGGTATTCCAGTTGTTGCTGTTGTTGATACAAACTCAAACCCAGACGGTGTTGATTATATTGTTCCAGGTAATGACGATGCTATTCGCGCGATTCAGCTATACACAAATGCTGCGGCTGACTCTGTGACTCAGGGGCGCAACGGCGAAGCTGTACCCGCTACAGAAGATGAATTCGTAGCAGAAAGCGAATAATATACACGTAAATACTTTTTAAGGAGGCTACGGTCTCCTTTTTTAAATTTAAATATTGAGGAATAGAACAATGGCAGTGACTGCAGCACTGGTTAAAGAATTACGCGAGCGCACTGGCGCTGGTATGCTTGATTGTAAAAAAGCCTTAGTTGAAACAAATGGCGATATCGAGCAAGCGATAGAGAATATGCGTAAATCTGGTCAAGCTAAAGCAGCCAAAAAAGCTGGTCGTATCGCCGCTGAAGGTGTTATTTTGACCAAAGTTAATGGCAATACAGCAACCATGCTTGAGCTTAACTGTGAAACTGACTTCGTTGCTCGAGATGAAGGCTTCCTAGCATTTGGAAACAAGTTAATTGATGTAGCGTCTGCTAACAACATCAATGATATGGATTCGCTAAATGCTGCAGAAGTAGAGGGTGCAACGGTAGCGGAACTACGTGATACACTTGTAGCTAAAATTGGTGAAAATATCTCTCCTCGCCGTGTGATCAACGTAGATGGCGACAATTTAGGCGCATACGTGCACGGTGGTCGTATCGGCGTAATTGCAGTCTTGAAGGGTGGTGATGAAGAATTGGCAAAGGACATTGCGATGCACGTCGCAGCAGCAAATCCACAATTTGTTAAGCCTGAAGATGTACCAGCAGACGTTGTCGAGAAAGAAAAAGAAATCCAAGTCGAAATTGCTATGAAAGAAGGCAAGCCGGCTGAAATCGCTGAAAAGATGGTTACTGGCCGCATGAAGAAATTCACTGGCGAAATCAGCCTAACTGGTCAACCTTTCATCAAAGAGCCTAAAACAAGTGTCGGTGATTTATTGAAGTCTAAAGGCGCCGATGTTGTAAACTTCATACGCTTTGAAGTAGGCGAAGGTATTGAGAAAAAGTCAGAAGACTTTGCTGCAGAAGTAGCAGCACAAATGGAAGCAGCGAAGAAATAAAACGCTTTCATACTTTTGCAAATTGCAATGTTAATATACACTACGAAGCACCTCGAATGAGGTGCTTTTTTATAGTGTTGATAATATGTACAAACACATTCGCTGATCATATATCTTGTAGAACTAAAGGACGCTTTTCATGAGTATCTCACCAAAACCTGCATACCGACGTATTTTATTAAAACTCTCTGGTGAAGCCCTGATGGGCGACGAAGAGTTTGGTATTGACGCAAAAGTGCTCGACCGCATGGCGCAGGAGATAAAGGAAATTGTTGAATTAGGTGTAGAAGTTGGTTTGGTGATTGGCGGCGGTAACCTATTTAGGGGCGAAGGGCTTGCGAAAGCAGGTATGAATCGCGTAGTAGGTGATCACATGGGGATGTTAGCGACAGTCATGAATGGCCTTGCTATGCGTGACGCACTGCACCGAGCCTTTGTCAATGCCCGTTTAATGTCGGCGATACCGCTCAATGGTGTCTGTGATTCTTATCACTGGACTGACGCGATTAGTATGCTGAAATCAGGTAAAGTCGTGATTTTCTCAGCGGGTACTGGCAATCCTTTCTTTACTACAGATTCAGCGGCTTGCTTGCGCGGTATAGAAATAGAAGCTGACGCAGTGTTTAAAGCCACAAAAGTCGACGGCGTATACAATGCAGACCCAGCTAAAAACCCTGATGCCGTGTTAATGAAAACACTGTCTTATCAAGAAGTACTTGAAAAAGAACTCAAAGTAATGGATTTATCAGCATTTACTCTCGCGCGTGACCATAACATGCCAATTAGAGTGTTTAATATGAATACACCTGGTTGTTTAAAGCGAGTGGTACTTGGTGACGAAGAAGGCACCTTAATCACCCAAACTGCTGATCAAGAATAACGAATAGGTAGCAATCATGATTGATGAAATAGAATTAGACGCAAGCGAGCGTATGGAAAAGAGTTTAGTCGCGCTAAAGGGGCAACTAAGTAAGATCAGAACAGGGCGTGCACACCCTAGTTTGCTTGATAGCATCATGGTGCCATATTACGGCGCAGACACCCCACTAAAACAATTGGCAAATATTGTTGCTGAAGACTCGCGTACTCTAGCGCTTTCAGTTTTTGATAAAAGCGCGATTCAGGCGGTAGAGAAAGCGATTATGCAGTCTGACTTGGGCTTGAATCCAATGTCTGCGGGTGCAGCAATTCGTATTCCGATGCCAGCATTGACAGAGGAGCGTCGTAAAGACTTAATTAAAGTTGTGCGAGCAGAAGCCGAGCAGGGGCGGGTAGCCATCAGAAACATTCGCCGTGATGCCAACAGCGATATTAAAGACTTGCTAAAAGAAAAAGAAATAAGCGAAGACGAAAGCCGTGCTGGCGAAGAGAACATCCAGTCCATCACAAACGAATTTATCAAAAAAGTAGATGCCATGCTCGCGGATAAAGAAAAAGAGTTGATGGAAGTTTAAAATACACTTATGGATGTGAATGATTTGGCAGACCATGCCAACAACAAGGAAAATGCTTGCATAAAAGTGCCAAAACACGTTGCCATCATTATGGATGGCAATGGACGTTGGGCACAAGTAAGAGGTAAACGACGAACTTTTGGTCATAAAGCGGGGGTGGAAGCCGTAAGAGCCTCGGTTAAATATGCGAGAGAATCGGGTATTCAATCTCTGACCTTGTTTGCTTTTTCAAGTGAAAATTGGAAACGCCCACAAGAAGAAGTGGGTGTGCTCATGGATTTATTCAGCTTTGTACTCAAAAGTGAGGTCAAAAGGCTGCATAAGAACGACATTCGCTTCAAGGTTATTGGGGATTTATCGCCATTTAGCGCCTCGTTGCAAAAGAAGATTAAGCAAGCAGAAGAACTGACACAAAATAATCAAGCGCTTACTGTAAATATCGCTGCCAATTATGGCGGTAGGTGGGATATTGTAAATGCAGCGAAACGCTTGGTGGAAGAGGTACAAGAGGCAAAAGTTAAACCATCGGATATAGATGAATCGTTATTTGATTCTTTCGTAAGCACTGCGGATTTACCTGATTTAGATTTACTTATTCGTACCGGTGGTGATCACAGAATAAGTAACTTTTTACTTTGGCAGTGTGCTTATGCCGAGTTCTACTTTACTGATACGCTCTGGCCTGATTTCAATGAAGATGCCTTTAGAGCAGCGGTAGAGGATTTTTCGTCTCGTCAGCGCAGGTTCGGACTAACCGGAGAACAAATCATGACCAGTGAATCCGAGCTACAAGCATGCTAAAGCAGCGTATTATTACAGCAGTCATCCTTGCCCCTTTGGCGCTTGTTGCCATACTTTTTTTGCCGGTAGAATATTTTAAAATTGCAGTAGCCGGTGTTGTATTTTTAGGTGCCTACGAATGGGCAAATATGTCAGGTATTACCATTCGGATTTTTAAAGGCTGGTTTGCTGCTTTTATTGCTGTCTTATGTGCATTGCTTATTTATCTTGTAGATGCAGAAAGCATCTGGATTCAAGGGCAATTAAATCCAATATTTTCAAGTATTTTATCTGTTGCTTTTGTGTGGTGGATAGCTAGCATCTTTATGATTGTCGCTTACCCTAAGTACAGTGGCTTTTGGAAAAGTAGCAAACTGATTCGTGCTGCTTTTGGTGTTCTTACGTTAATTCCGACTTGGGTCGCGATCGTCAGTTTACGAACAAGCTTGTATGACGTTGACCCTTTTTATGGGGCATCACTACTATTTTATGTGCTAGGCATTGTATGGGCAGCGGATATTGGGGCTTTCTTTGTCGGGGTAAAGTTTGGTAAGCATAAGTTGCGCCCAAATGTGTCGCCAGGTAAAACCCTTGAGGGGCTCTTTGGTGGCATCACCGCATCACTTGCCATCATTGCTTTTGCTGCCTTGCATTATCAAGTGGAGCCGTCGCTGATTTGGCTTCATTTGGCAATAGGTATTATCACGGTCGGTGTATCGGCACTTGGTGACTTAAACGAGTCAATGTTTAAACGTTGTGCGGGTATGAAGGACAGCGGAAAATTGTTACCCGGACACGGCGGGGTCATGGACAGAATCGATAGTCTAACAGCGGCCTTTCCGGTATTTGCCTTCTTTTATGTCGTTTGGATGGCTTGATATGTCTGTGCAGCAGTTGACAATATTAGGTGCGACTGGATCTATTGGTAGCAGTACACTGGATGTAGTATCTAGAAATTCAGATAAGTACAAGGTGTTTGCCGTTTCGGGCTATTCGCAAGTGAATCGTCTCGTTGAAATCGCAATAGCGTTTTCGCCGCAATTTATTGTCACAAAAGACAAAGTCTCCGCACAGCAACTTCATCAGGCATTGCCTAGTGATCTGCAATCAACTATTACGCTTAAATTCGGAGATGAAGGTTTAGACTATATTTCATCTCATCCTCAAGTTGATACCGTAATGGCAGCAATTGTCGGTGCTGCGGGTTTGTCTCCGGTTTTTTCCGCTATTCGAGCTGGTAAAAAGGTATTATTGGCAAATAAAGAGTCCTTGGTTATGTCCGGTGAACTCTTTATTGATGCCGTCAAAGAACATGGCGCGAGCTTGATCCCTGTGGACAGTGAACACAATGCTATTTTTCAGTGTTTACCTCACGACTATGCTTATGGCGACGGAGAGCGTTCGGGGATTGAACACCTATTGTTAACCGCGTCTGGCGGCCCTTTTCGGGCGATGGATATTGAAGCGTTAGCGCACGTTACGCCTGAACAGGCCTGTGCGCATCCTAATTGGGATATGGGGCAAAAAATTTCTGTCGATTCAGCATCAATGATGAACAAGGGTTTAGAATTTATTGAAGCTCGTTGGCTATTTGGCCTGTCTGCAGAAAATATTAAAGTAGTTATCCATCCGCAAAGCACTATTCATTCAATGGTGCAGTATATTGACGGCAGTGTGATTGCACAGTTAGGCAATCCAGATATGCGAACACCTATTGCTCATGCCTTGGCATACCCAGAACGGATAAACGCTGGCGTAAAGGCGCTCGATTTTTTTAGTCTAGATAAGTTCAGTTTTGAAGCGCCGTGTCAAAAGCGTTTTCCTAACTTGTTCCTCGCAATCGATGCTTGCAAACGTGGGCAAGCTGCAACAACAGCATTAAACGCAGCAAACGAAGTCGCGGTGCAAGCATTTTTGAATGAACAAATACGCTTTACAGATATCTATACTGTCAACAACTATGTTGTTAAACAGCATTCAGACGCGCGACTTGAGCAATTATCGCAAGTCATTGCGCATGATAGGCTTTGCCGCGAATGTGCGACATATGCGATTGAGGAACGAAAGATATAATGTCTATCTTAAACAATCTATTTTATTTTATCGTTGCGCTCAGTATTTTAGTTGCCGTACATGAGTGGGGGCATTACTTTGTTGCCAAATTGTGTAAGGTAAAAATCCTGCGATTTTCGATTGGCTTCGGCAAACCACTTTACAAGCGTACCACTTCTACAGGGATGGAATTTGTGATTGCCGCGATTCCTTTGGGTGGATACGTGCGTATGCTTGACGGTCGAGTTGACGATATAAGTGAGACTGAGAAAGCACAAGCCTTCAACCACAAGCCAATCTCTCAGCGTTTTGCTATTGTCGCAGCGGGTCCACTTGTCAATATTGTGTTTGCAGTTTTGGTGCTGATGAGCGTTGGAATGATAGGCCAACAAACGATAAAGCCAGTAATTGGTGAGCTTATCCCTGATTCGGTGGCTGCTGGTTCAGGGCTTGCCAGTGGTGATCAAATAATTGCGGTAGGAGACCGTCAAACATTCAACTGGAGAGATGTGGGGATCGAGATAGCCACATTCAGTGGCGAAGACTTTTTACCTCTCAAAGTACTCGATAAAAACATGCGTGAACAGCCTGTTGTGATCGCTTTAAACGGATGGAAAATTGATTCGGACAGCAGCAGTTTATTCTCTTCACTGGGCTTCACACCTTATCGGCCAGCAGCCACTTCGACTATTGCGTTTGTTGCAGATGATTCGCCTGCAAGTAGAGCTGGGATGGCGATTAATGATGAAATATTGAGAATTGATGGAACTAGTTTTGAGAATTGGAGCCAAATAGTAGACTTTATCGAACAAAGACCTCTACAAAAAGTTGATATTGAGGTAAGTAGAGAAGGTCAAAGGCTTGAGTTAGCAGTAACGACTGGTCAACACCCAGAAAAACCTGACGCTGGATATCTTGGCGTTATACCTTTTCAAGCACCATGGCCGAGTGAGTATATTGAAAATATCAAACTGGGCTTTGTCGATGCTTTTGTTTATGGCTTGAGTGAAACTGCGCGACTCGTTTCAGTCACGGTAGAAATGCTAGGTAAATTGATTACAGGGGATATTTCAGTTAAAAATTTGAGCGGCCCAATTTCGATAGCGCAAGGAGCCGGAACAAGTGCAAGTGCAGGTTTAGTGACCTTCTTGACTTTTTTAGCGCTTATTAGTGTGAATCTTGGTATTATCAACCTTTTACCGTTACCCATCTTAGATGGTGGTCATTTAATGTACTTTACGGTGGAGTGGTTAACTGGAAAGCCGGTGTCAGAGGCTGTTCAGGATATAGGGTTTCGGGTTGGTGGTGCTTTGCTATTTGTGGTGATGGCTACGGCTATTTTTAACGATATCTTACGCAATATATAAATATAAGAATCTCTGACACAACGTACTGGATTAAAGATAGTAAATGAAGTTTAATAAATTTATTCTTGCCACCTTGCTAGCGGCGTCCTCTTCTGCCTTCGCGCAATCTAATTATGATTTTGTTGTTGAGGATATACGAGTAGAAGGCTTGCAACGTGTAGCTCTCGGCGCAGCTCTTACTTATTTACCTGTTCAGCGTGGCGATACGATGAACAAGTTTCGTGTCACACAACTTATTCGCTCCTTGTATTCCTCCACTCATTTCGAGAGTGTAAAAATATACCGTGATGGTGCCGTATTGGTGGTGGAAGTAGAGGAACGGCCAACCATATCGAGTATTATTTTTGATGGTAATGACGACATTAAGGATGAGCAGCTACAGGAAAGTTTAGATAACTCCAACATTCGTGTTGGCGAGCCGCTCGATCGAACCGTCATTACGTCTATAGAAAATGGCTTAAAAGATTTTTTCCACAGTATTGGTAAATATAATGCGACGGTTAGCGCGATTGTTACCCCTTTGCCAAGAAATCGCGTTGACTTAAAATTGCGCTTTGAAGAGGGTGATGCAGCAAAAATTAAGCAGATCAATATTGTCGGCAACGAAGTGTTTGATGACAAAGAACTATTTTCGCAAATGGAGTTGCAGTTTGATACGCCTTGGTGGGATTTTACCTCAGAAACTCGCTACCAGCAGCAAACCTTGTCTGGCGATATGGAAACCATAACCAGTTATTATAAAGATCGCGGCTACCTGCAATTTGGTATTACCTCGACACAGGTTTCTATGTCACCCGAAAAAGACGGTATTTATATCACCCTTAACTTATCAGAGGGCGAAACATACACGGTTTCTGATATCGAACTCGTGGGTGATTTATTGGGGTTTGAAAATTTTATTCGTCAATTACTACCGATTCAAACAGGCCGTTTGTATAGTCAAGCACAAGTCACCTATGCAGAAGAGTTTGTGTCGAAATATCTTGGCCGATACGGCTATGCATATCCTACAGTCACAACGATTCCTGAAATTAATGAAGATGATAAAACCGTTAAGTTGACCTTGTCGGTTGACCCAGGTAAGCGAATTTATGTGCGCCGCGTAAATATTGAAGGTAATGAAACAACCGCTGACGATGTATTACGCCAAAATGTCGTGCAGTTGGAAGGGACATGGTTATCAGAAAACCTACTTGAAACTTCAAAAGCGCAACTTTCTCGTTTGACTTACATGGAAGAGGTCGAATATGAAACGATTCGGTTGCCCGGCGAAGAAGACAAAGTTGATATTGAATTTAAGGTAAAAGAACAGGCATCAGGGCAGTTTAATGCCGGTATTGGATATGGTGACGCAACAAAACTGAGCTTGCAGGCGGGTATACAGCAAGATAACTTCCTAGGCACGGGTAAACGAATTGGTGCAAATATATCGACTGTATCCTATCAATCAACGGCTCAGCTAACCTACTTAGATCCCTATTTCACCATTGATGGGATCAGTCTGGGTGGTAGCCTTTCATACAGTGAGTTTGATGGCGGTGATTTTGGTACTGTACAATTTAATACAAAACGTTGGTCATTAGGTGGCACGATTGGTTATCCAATTAATGAAGTCAACCGCATCAGTTTTGGTCTTACCTATTCAGATGTTGAGCTTACCTCAGACAATACGCAGTTCGAACAAACAAGACAGTTTTATCGCCAATTTGAAGATCCAAATGATCCTGAAGCGCCGATTGACTATGCGAGTCTATTGGGCTCGGTGACATGGAGCAGAAATACGCTCAATCGCGGTTTGTTTCCGTCGAGTGGTTCTTCTCAGCGAGCGTCACTGAGCATTACTACACCTAATTCAGATGTAAACTATTTCAAGTTCATATCAGATAACAAATGGTATTTCCCATTATCTCGTAATCAGCGCTGGACGGTGCTGGCACGTATGCGCTTGGGATATGGTAATGGATATGGCGATGTGGATGGCATCGAGCAAATTCTTCCGTTCACAGAAAACTTCACAGCGGGTGGTGCTGACACTTTGCGAGGTTTTGAGAACAATACCGTTGGCCCACGTGGTTTAAGACGCATCAGTTCGACCGCCCTTACAACACCAAATGGTGTACCTGTACTGAACGATCCAAGTTTGGATACGGCAACACTCTCTAGTCGGAGTCTTGGCGGTAATGCCATGGCGATTGGTGGCGTGGAGTTAATTGTCCCGACTCCCTTTGTCGAAGCAGAATTTGACAACTCTGTTCGCACCAGTTTGTTCTATGACATAGGTAATGTGTGGGATACAGAGTTTGACTATGAAGCAGTGAAAGATCTGAACATTGTTCAAAATGGTGATGCGCTAGCCGATTACAGTGACTGGAAGTATTATCGCAGTTCTGCAGGTTTGTCTATCCAGTGGATATCACCGATGGGTCCCATGGTATTTAGTTTTTCCAAAGCCATTAAAGAAAGAGACGGTGATGATGCGAAATTCTTCACATTCAACATTGGATCGACTTTCTAGAAAGGGTATAATTTCACAAATTTTTAACTCAACATAAAGGGCTTGCTGATAAATCCAGCAAGCCCTTATAACAAGCTCAAGGAGTGTTATTTTGAAAACATTGAATAAAGGACTGGCATTTTTTGCACTGGTTGGATTATCGGTTATGTCAGTCGTTGCCAACGCTGCGGATAAAGTCGGCATCGTCGACGTACAGCGTATCATTCAATCATTGCCACAGATCGCGGCCATTGAACAAAGCATTAATGAAGAGTTCAAAGACCAGCGTCAAGAAATCCAAAAATTGCAGTCAGACGGTAATTTTATGGTTGAAAAGCTTCAGCGCGAATCAGCAACCATGAGCGAAGAAGAAAAAACTAAACTTCAGCAACAAATTCAGGAGTTAGGGCAGCAACTTCAACAAAAAGCGCAGCCTTTGCAGCAAAATATCCAAGCGCGTACAAACGAAGAGCGTCAAAAGCTTTTTGGCTTGATTCAACAAGCTATTAATGGCATCGCTACTGAAGAAGGTTACGATATTATTTTGAACGCAGGTTCAGTGCCATTCGCTAAGCCAGAGTTTGATATTTCGTCAAAAGTTCTAGATAAAGTCAGTCAAGCAAACTAATTTGCTTTAATTCAGACCAACGCTCGTTGGTCTGATTTGTTTTTTGATCCCAAAGCCTTATCTTATTGCGCCTCTGTGCCTGCACAAATTAGTAAATTTAGCCTTTAGTAGGAGATATTCTTGGCCAACGCTCTCAATATAATAGAAATCAAAGAAATTATGTCACTATTGCCGCATCGGTATCCGATGTTATTGGTTGACCGTGTGACGGACTATGTTTGTGGTGAACGCATCAGTGCTTACAAGAATATTTCGATTAATGAAGATATATTTAATGGGCACTTCCCAGGCCAGCCTATTTTCCCTGGTGTGCTAATACTAGAAGCACTGGCACAAGCTGCAGGGATTCTTGGTTTTAAGACCATGGGAAGTTCTGACAAGCTTTATCTTTATGCTGGCATTGATAAGGCACGCTTCAAACAGCCTGTAGTGCCCGGTGATAGGCTGGATTTTGAGGTTCAGCTACTTAAAGAAAGACGTGGTATATGGAAGTTTGAAGGTATTGCCAGTGTGGACGGTAAAGAAGTATGTAACGCCGAGTTTATGTGTGCAATGAGAGATTTTTAAGATGATTCACCCTTCTTCAGTTGTGTCTGAACATGCCAAGATTGGCACCGATGTCGAGATTGGGCCATTTTCATATATTGGCGACAATGTAGAAATTGGAGATGGCTGTATATTAAAAAGTCATGTAGTAGTGAAAGGACACACAAAGATTGGTAAAAACAATACCTTTTATCAATTTTGTTCGGTTGGTGAAGATTGCCAAGATAAAAAATACGCTGGAGAAGATACCTATTTAGAAATAGGTGACGATAATGTCTTTCGCGAATCATGTACTATTCACAGAGGGACAGCGCAAGATAAAAGTATTACTAAAATAGGGTCGCGAAACTTATTTATGGTCAATGCTCACGTAGCACATGATTGCATATTGGGCAGTGATAATATTTTGGCAAATAATGCGACCCTAGCGGGGCATGTTCATCTAGGTGATTTTGTCATATTAGGAGGAATGACCGCTGTCCATCAATTCTGCCATATTGGTTCTCATGCATTTACTGGCGGCGGCGCTATTTTACTTAAGGATCTTCCGCCTTATGTGATGTATAGCGGGACAAAATATGTGCCTCAAGGGATAAATTCTGAAGGCTTAAAACGCCGAGGATACAGTCCCGAAGCAATTTCAAATATCAAAAAAGCGTATAAAATAATATATCGACAAAACAATTCTCTCGACGAGGCGGCAGACATTATCGCCGACTTGGCAGAAGAAGCTGATGAGCTCAAAGTCTTAGTTGCGTTTTTCAAAGCATCCACTCGCGGAATTGCTAGATAAGTCCAGACATGTCTAAACCACTCAAAATTGGTGTAATTGCAGGTGAGGCTTCCGGTGACGTACTCGGTGGTGGCTTGCTTAAAGAGCTAAAGCGCCTGTATCCCGATGCCCAGATTGAGGGGATAGGCGGTAAGCACATGATAGACAATGGGCTGAAGTCGCTTGCTGACATGAACATTTTATCGGTGATGGGATTGGTTGAAGTACTCAAGCATTTGCCTAGTTTATTGAAGTTACGTCGATTTATCGTGCAGCATTTTTTAAACAACCCGCCTGATATTTTTATAGGTATTGACGCACCAGATTTTAATCTGCCTATCGAGAAAAAGCTCAAAGCGTCAGGCGTGAAAACTGTTCATTATGTAAGCCCAACTGTATGGGCGTGGCGTGAAAAGCGTATTCACAAAATTGCCAAGGCCACGAATCTAGTATTGGGGATCTTTCCATTTGAAAGTGTAAGCTATGAGAAGTATGGTTACCCCTATACTTTTGTTGGTCATACCTTAGCCGACGACATCCCCATTGAAGTTGATAAGGCCGCTGCGCGCAAAAAATTGGGCCTGAAGGATGAACAACATGTATTGGCTGTACTGCCTGGCTCCAGACGCAAAGAGATAGACAGTCTACTGCAAATATTTTTAGATACAGCAAGGCTGTACAACAAAACGAAGCCATGTTGCGTGCTTATCCCATCAGCGAATATGATGTTGCATAAAAAAATAGAAAGCATAGTACAAGCCCAATCATTTGATTTTGACGTTCAGATTTACGCTAAACCGGCTCGTGAGTTGATGATTGCAGCAGATTTAGTGCTTTTAACATCTGGTACGGCGAGTTTAGAGGCCATGCTGTGCAAACGACCAATGGTAGTTGCCTATAAAATGTCAGCTCTGACATACAAAATGATGCAACGTTTGTATATTCCTAAATATTTTGCCCTTCCCAATATTTTGGCAGAAGAGCAATTAGTGCCAGAAGTATTGCAAGAAGAGGTAAACCCCGCGTCCTTATGCCAATTGTTGTTGGAGCAACTTGCTAGCATGGAACAGAATATTGATAAATTCATCTCAATTCACCGAACTCTGCAATGCAATGCAAATGAGCAAGCCGCACAAGCGGTATTATCTTTGGTGAAGCAATAAGTGCGAATAGCAGGTGTAGACGAGGTTGGTCGAGGACCATTAGTTGGAGATGTTGTCACCGCAGCCGTTATTTTAAACCCGGCTATGCCAATTGAGGGTTTAGCTGACTCCAAAAAGCTCAGTGAAAAAAAACGAGAGATACTTGCTCCCATCATAAAACAGCGTGCCTTAGCGTGGAGCATTGGGCGTGCTTCTCCAAAAGAAATAGATGACATGAACATTCTTCATGCAACCATGCTTGCGATGAAACGTGCCGTCGACGGCTTGAGTATTTTTCCAGACAAAGTACTGGTCGACGGAAACCGTTTACCCCAATGGGAATATCCAAGTGAGGCCGTTGTCAAAGGCGATGACAAGCATGCTGAGATAGCGGCAGCCTCAATTATTGCGAAGGTTACGCGCGATCATGATATGCTTTGCTTAGATAAGATTTATCCTCAGTATGGCTTTGCCAAGCACAAAGGTTATCCGACCAAGTTGCATTTACAAATACTGAGAGAGCTTGAGCCTTTGCCAGAATATCGAAAAAGTTTTAAGCCAGTAAGCCTTATTATTCAAGGCAACGATAAAAACGGAGAATAATTTTTGTGACTGCTCGATTTGTACATTTGCGAATTCACAGTGATTTTTCTATGGTGGATGGTCTAAATAAGGTAAATCCGATTTTAGACAAAATTGTAGAATCAGATATGCCCGCTGTTGCAATTACAGATCAAATGAACATGTGTGGACTTGTTCGTTTTTATTCTGGTGCGTTCTCTCGAGGCGTAAAACCGATTGTCGGTTGTGACGTGAATGTACTGAACCCTTCTTTTGACGATCATATTGGATCAATGACTTTTTTGGCAATGAACAATGTGGGTTATAAGAATATTACTTGTTTAATTTCTGATGCTTATCTTCAAGGACATATTCAGCATAAAGTTGTGGCTCAACAGGCATGGCTTGAAAAATACTCTGAAGGTGTGATTGTTTTGTCTGGGGGGATGACAAGTGATATTGGTAGCTTATTAAAAGAAGCGAAATACGAGCAAGCGAAGACCTTAGCAAAATTCTATTTGTCGATTTATGCCGATCGTTTTTATATCGAGTTACATCGAACAGGACACAGCGGGGAAAATACGTATATCGAGCAAGCGGTAAAACTTGCTGCTGAGTTGGATATCCCCGTGGTTGCGACAAATAATGTAAGGTTTTTGAAACCACAGGATTTTGAAGCGCATGAAATCCGAACCGCTATTTCTGATGGTTTTACGCTTGAAGACCCTAGGCGTCCCAAAAACTACACAGAGCAGCAATATCTTCGTAGCCAAGAGGAGATGATCGCCTTATTCGATGATATTCCCGAAGCCGTTGAAAATACCGTTGAAATTGCGCGACGCTGTTCCGTACACTTAACCCTTGGAAAGTACTTTCTGCCTCAATTCCCCACCGGTGAAATGACCATAGAAGACTTTTTAGTCAAGGTTTCTGAGGAAGGCTTAGAGAGACGATTGCGCACCTTATTTCCAGATGAAGCTGAGCGTTTACAAAAACGACCTGAATATGATGAGCGTTTAAAAATTGAATTAGGCGTCATCAACCAAATGGGCTTTCCTGGTTACTTTCTGATTGTAATGGAATTTATCCAATGGAGTAAAGATAACAACATTCCTGTTGGCCCTGGCCGAGGTTCAGGAGCAGGCTCATTAGTGGCATATGCACTGGATATTACTGATCTAGACCCATTGGAGTTCGACTTGCTGTTTGAGCGGTTTTTGAACCCTGAACGTGTCTCGATGCCAGATTTTGATATCGATTTTTGTATGGATCGCCGTGATGAAGTGATTGATCACGTAGCGGAAATGTATGGACGAGATGCGGTATCTCAGATTATTACATTTGGTACTATGGCGGCAAAAGCGGTAATACGCGATGTCGGCAGAGTATTAGGTCACCCTTACGGTTTTGTCGATCGGATTTCTAAACTGATTCCTCCTGAACCAGGCATGACTTTAAAAAAAGCCTTTGAAGCCGAGCCAAGACTTCAAGAGGCCTATGATTCTGACGAAGAAGTGAAAGACCTTATCGACATGGCGCGTATCCTTGAAGGTGTGACAAGAAACGCCGGTAAACATGCCGGTGGTGTAGTAATTTCGCCGACTACAATCACCGATTTCTCGCCCTTGTATTGTGACGACACAGGCTCGAATCCAGTGACGCAATACGATAAGAACGATGTCGAAACGGCTGGTTTAGTAAAGTTTGATTTCTTGGGTTTAAGAACACTGACCATCATCCAGTGGGCAGTTGACATGGTGAAACAAGTTCGCGGTGAAGACATTGATATTTCGGCCATCCATTTAGATGATAAGAAGTCATTCAAATCCTTGATGAAGGCCGAAACTACGGCGGTATTCCAGCTCGAATCAAGAGGTATGAAGGATTTAATTAAACGTCTTCAGCCTGATTGCTTTGAAGATATCATCGCTCTAGTTGCACTATTTAGACCTGGGCCTTTGGGGTCGGGCATGGTGGATAACTTTATCGACCGTAAACATGGCCGTGAAAAAGTTTCTTACCCTGACGAAACTTGGCAGCACGACTGTCTAAAGCCTATTCTTGAACCGACTTATGGCATCATTCTCTATCAGGAGCAAGTGATGCAAATTGCCCAAGAGATGTCTGGGTATTCTCTGGGGGGCGCTGACTTATTACGACGCGCGATGGGTAAGAAAAAACCCGAAGAAATGGAGAAGCAACGTTCTAGCTTTGAAGACGGAGCCAAGAAGAACAACATCGATCCTGAATTGGCGATGAAAATTTTCGACCTAGTTGAGAAGTTTGCCGGCTACGGATTCAACAAGTCGCACTCTGCTGCCTATGCCTTGGTGTCCTACCAGACTTTATGGATGAAAGTGCATTATCCCGCCGAGTTTATGGCCGCAGTATTGTCTGCAGATATGGATAATACCGATAAAATTGTAACCTTGATCGACGAATGCAATCGAATGGGCTTAGAGATTTTACCCCCAGATCTCAATACCGGTGAATATAAGTTTACCGTTAATAAACAAGGGCAAATTGTATATGGCATTGGTGCGATAAAAGGGGTCGGAGAAGGCCCTGTAGAAGCAATTATTTCAGCGCGTCAAACAGATGGCCTGTTTACCGATCTGTTTGACTTCTGTGCCAAAATAGATTTGAAAAAAATCAACAAGCGTGTGATGGAAAAGTTAGTACTTTCGGGTGCTATGGATAATCTAGGGCCACATCGAGCCGCGCTAATGGCGACCTTGAAGGATGCTTTAGATACGGCTTCTCAGCATGCAAAAGCGGCACTGTCAGGGCAAGGCGATTTGTTCGGGACAGAAGTGAAAGGCGAGGAACAAGTCGCTAGTGCGTTTAAAAATGTGCCAGAGTGGTCAGATAGAATATGGTTGAACGGAGAAAAAGAAACACTTGGTTTATATTTGACCGGTCACCCTATCAATCAGTATTTAAAAGAAATTCGCCAATATACAGATACTAAACTAGTCGATGTAAAGCCCACCAACAAAGATAACCCTGTAAGTGTTTTAGGCTTGGTCATTGGTGTTCGCGTAATGACCAACAAAAAGGGCAGACGCTGGGCACTCGTCACCTTAGATGATAAATCTGCGCGACTCGAAGTACGGTTTTTTCCTGATGTATATGAGCAGTACGAAGAACTGCTGGTGACCGACAATTTGCTTTGGGTTCGAGGACAGGTCAGCTTTGATGAGTATTCTGGTGGCAATACAATGTCGGGCGCCGAAGTGATGACATTAGCAGACGCTAGGAGTCGTTATGCTTCTCACCTAGAGTTATTTTTACGCTCTACTGACTGTACTGTATCGTCAGTCGCTAAAATTCAGGATATACTACAGCAATTTAGAGGCGGTACCTGTCCTTTACATATTAAAGTTGAGCATCCGGATGTGGCGGTAGGCTTGGCTGCAGATAGTAGCTGGTATATAACGCCTGATGATGAACTAATGACAAATTTGGGACTCGAGTTAGGACAAGAAAATGTCAACTTACGGTTCTGATAAACAACTACAAATATTCGAATTGGGAATAATAAATGGGGTTACATTTTCTAGATTTTGAGCAACCCATAGCAGAGCTTGAAGCAAAAATAGAGGAACTCAGACTGGTCAATCAGGGCGGTGAGTTTGATGTTGGTATTGAAGAAGAAATAACAAAACTGCGTGAAAAGAGCGCAGAGTTAACGAGAAAAATATTCTCAGGATTGGGTGCTTGGCAAATTTCTCAGGTCGCGCGCCACCCAATGCGACCTTATACCCAAGACTATATTAAACACATGCTATCAGAATTTGATGAGCTTGCCGGTGACCGTGCTTTCGCCGACGATAAAGCAATTGTGGGTGGATTGGCGAGGCTCGACGATATACCTGTGATGATTATTGGTCATCAAAAAGGGCGTGATACGCAAGAAAAAATCAAACGTAATTTTGGTATGCCTAAGCCAGAAGGCTACAGAAAAGCACTGCGCTTAATGAAAATGGCAGAGCGATTTAATTTACCGATAATCACATTTATTGATACACCAGGTGCATACCCAGGAGTGGGAGCAGAGGAGCGAGGGCAGAGTGAGGCAATTGCGACGAATTTGAAGGAGATGGCTGAGCTAACAGTGCCTATCATTTGTACTGTGATCGGTGAAGGTGGTTCCGGCGGCGCCCTAGCAATAGGAGTAGGTGACAGAGTGAATATGTTGCAGTATTCGACTTATTCGGTTATTTCACCTGAAGGCTGCGCATCTATATTATGGAAAAGTGCAGAAAAAGCTTCTACAGCCGCCGAAGCAATGGGGGTTACTGCGCCACAGATAAAAGAATTAGGCTTAATCAACACGATTATTGATGAACCTTTAGGTGGTGCGCATCGAGATCACGTTGCTATGGCTGGCAATTTAAAAGCCACAATTAAACAGCAGTTATCTCAATTGTCTTCCCTGAGCAAAGAAGCGCTCATGCAAGAGCGTTACGAAAGACTCATGTCTTTTGGTTATTGTTAGGCGTTGAATGACCTTGGCGTCAAAACTGTCGTCAATTCAAGCTTTATTCGATGATAGTATCACCGGCAACGACAAACTCGTCGTTGCTTTCAGTGGTGGACTGGATTCTACAGCGCTACTTTACCTTTCTTTTTTATACCGGCAGGCTAGGCCAAATGTTAGCCTGCAAGCGATTCACGTCAATCATCAGCTAAGCCCTAAGGCTGACGATTGGTCTATACATTGTGCAAAGCAATGCGAGCAGTGGGGTATTGATTTTCAAAGCATCAAAGTTGATATTCACACATACATTGGTCAGGGCATTGAAGCTGCTGCCAGGCAAGCGCGATATGCCGCTTTAATTGATCATGCTCCGGCACAGAGTGTCATATTGCTCGGGCAGCATCTTGATGATCAAGCAGAAACTTTTTTGCTTCAGTTATCCAGAGGCGCCGGTCCTAAAGGTTTAAGCGCCATGGGAAAACTCAGCGTCAAGCATGGTCAACGTTTTGTTCGGCCTTTGTTAGCCGTAACGCGCCAACAAATATTGAGCTTTGCAAGAGAGCAGGGGTTGAAGTGGGTAGAAGACGAGTCTAATAACGACCTCGGTTTTGATCGGAATTTTCTCAGGAAGGAACTCATTCCTTTACTAAATCAACGTTGGCCATCATTTAGCAAACGCGTAGCCAGCAGTGCAAACGCTTGTGCTTCTGAAATGGCCGTTATCAATGAATACATGGGAGTGCTTTCTGAAAGGCTTTTGGGGCCAGACAACTCACTATTGTTAAGTGAACTTTCAAGTTTATCCTCCGCTACACAGCAGAGTTTTGTGCGCCATTGGCTTACCATGCACGATGCAGACATGCCGTCTTCTAAGGTTCTCCAAGAAATCCTCGACATGCAGTTTGCAAAAAATGATGCTATGCCATGTGTGAAATTGGGTAATATTGAAGTAAGACGCTATACACATTCATTATACGTCACTAAACCGTCGGTAGACATCGAGCATGTAAAAATAATTAGTTCTGACAACAGTATTTGTTTACCTGATTTCGGTGCAACGATATTCGCAAGTGAGGTGTATGAAAACGGCAATGTGGGAGAGCTTGAACGAGAAAACAGTTTTAAAGCGCATAACATTCAAGCTATTTCTGTCGCCTATGGTAAGCTCAATGATCCCTTCAAGCCACATGCTCAACGCCCCCGAAAAACGTTAAAAGCGTGGTGTAAGGAGTGGCGAATTCCACCTTGGCGTCGTAAGAATTTGGTTTGTCTTTATCTAAATCAACATTTGATTGGCGTGATAATCGCGCCCTCCAATGTTATTTGGTCTAGTGATCGGCCACAGAATGATGAAGGACAGGATTTTTACCTGAGTTTTAGTTAAACAAGATTAACAAGGGAATAAACCAACCTAGTAGTCTTGCCGACCGCGTGTTTGGGCTAAATAGCCATTGACTGTGACTATGCTGCAATTATATTGTTTTTACCAGCTTGTTTAGCTCGATACAGGGCCTCGTCTGAACGTTGAAAAACGCTTTCTGCTGTGTCGTTTTCAGCAAATGATGTAGCGCCAACACTGCAGGATACATTGTGTTGCCTAAACAAGGGGTGCTTGTTGACAGATGCCGTTATTCTCTCCGCCACCATGGTGTTAGCGCTTGGACTGCTATCAGTCAGCAAACAACAAAACTCGTCACCGCCAAACCTAAAAGCATGATCTGTGTCGCGTAAACCTTTGCTGAGAAGTTTGGCAAAGGTAATTAGCACATTGTCACCTTCTTGATGCCCAAACTTGTCATTCACCGATTTAAAGTTATCGAGATCAAAAACAAGCAAACCAAAGCTGTCGTGGTTTCTATTACACATGCTAATCAGTTTGGATGTTGCCTCATTATAGCTGGCTCTATTGCCCAAGCCTGTTAACATGTCTTTAGTGGCTAGCTGGCTGATACGGTAGTACTCCAAAGCATGACGCAAGCTCATTGCAAAAATACTGTGAATTTCCGAAAGAAGTTTGCGTTGGACGGGCGTCAGTACTTTACTAAATGAATATGCCAATTGCGCATGCTGCGGAGTACCAAAAGGGTGACCGTAGTAGATCGAAATTTTCATGATACGGGAACGAAGTTTTGACTTCCCTGTTCGAAGAGTTTGATCTGCAAACGTCAACTTCAAAGACGTGCAAGGGAGCTTTTCTGACAGGATTAGAAAATAGTCATTCGTCAGCTCTTCAAGATCAATCGACGACAGCATAGTTCTCATGATGTTTGCAGATTCGACCATTGTTAAAACGGGTACATCAGTGCTCTCGTGAACAACAGATGCAATGGTGTTTTCTTCAGGTGACATAAGACTGACTTCCATTGAATACTCCTATAAATAAAGTCAACATCGCTCTAGTGCCAAACAATGAACAATATAATTGTTATAAACTGGCTAACGGCTTTTTATCGTCATAAAGTTGACACTTTGTTATTGTTTATTCAGTAACAATACACATGTGTCAGTTTTTTATCACAACAAAGACAGAACTGTTGCGTATATAAGTAGGTCTAGCACGAAGTGTGCCTATATTTTTATTTGAGAGGTTTTGTTTGAATCAGACATTTGTCAGTATCTTAGTACTCATGCTAATTTCGGCGGTGCTGGTATGGCAGTTCAAGCGTGTGCGTTTGCCTCCAATTTTGGCTTACTTGTTTGCTGGGATATTTATCGGTCCAGAGTTCTTAGACCTATTTTCAGATAATTTCGATGCCATGCATTTGGTGGCTGAAGTGGGTATCGTATTTTTACTCTTTACTTTGGGCTTGGAGTTTTCGCTAGCAAAAATGGTGGCAATGCGTCATTTAGTGTTTGGCGTGGGCGCAGGACAAATGCTGCTTACGACAGCTGTGTTTGCCGCCATCGCTATTTTGATGGGGCAAGACTTTGCCGCTGCTATCGTCATTGGCGGAATGTTGGCCTTGTCTTCGACCGCTATTGTAATAAAAACAATTAGTGAAAAAGCCCAGTTAAATACCAGTCGGTCTCAGCTTGCGATCAGTGTATTGCTTTTTCAAGACATGGCTGTCGTCCCTTTTTTGATTGTCATACCGCTCCTTTCGGATATCAGCGATACGTCAATTTACCTGTCTATTCTGTTGGCTTTGTTGAAAGGAGTGATTGTCGTTGCCGTGCTTCTGTCGATGGGACGCTGGCTGCTTCCGCGTCTATTTAATGAAATTGCCAGTACCAAAACCGACGAACTCTTTGTGCAAACAATATTACTTGTCGCTTTACTTGCAGCAGGACTTACTTATGCGGCAGGACTCTCAATGGCTCTGGGTGCATTTTTAGCGGGAATGATGTTGAGCGAGTCACAGTATCGCTATCAGATAGAAGCAGACATTCGACCTTTTAGAGACATTTTGATGGGATTGTTTTTTATTACAGTGGGCATGCAAGTGAGTTTGACCATTGTCGTTGAAAACTGGCATCTAATTTTGCTGAGTATATTTGTAATAATTTTTATCAAGGTAGTCATGGTTAAAGTGGCGGCTTATTTTTACCATGCCAATGATGCTGATGCATGGGCAGCAGGGGTAAAGCTGGCGCAAATTGGGGAATTTAGTTTTGTGCTAGCTGCTTTAGCACTTGAAAGTGGGGTTATCACTGAGTATTTGTCGAGTATGTTAATCAGTATCGGTTTAGTCAGTATGGCAATAACGCCATCGATGATTGACAAGAGTGATTGGCTGGCAAGCAAATTGACTAAACAGAGAGTGACTAATGAGGCGCCAGATGCCGCTGATATATCTATTAAGCCAGATGTACTGATTTTGGGCTATGGCAGAGTAGGGCAATCCGTTGCGCGAATGCTCAAGCTAGAGAGTCTTAACTATAGTGTCGTCGATAGTGATCCGGTTAGAGTACATGAAAGTCGTGCCGCAGGAGAATGTGTTTTTTATGGTGATGCGGCAAATAAATCGATATTAAAAAAAGCACAGTTGTTTGATGTATCGCTAACAATCATCACTTTTGATGAGCACAGTAAAGCCTTGTCTGTAATTAGTACTATTCGGCATTTGGTTCCTGACATGAAGGTTATCGTGAGAACGCGGAAGGATTACAATGCTCAAGCTTTATACGATGCGGGTGCCTTGCAAGTCGTGCCTGAGATTCAAGAAGGCAGTTTGATGCTCATTTCCCAAGTTCTGCATTATTCTGGTTTACCTATGTCTCGCATACTTAATCGAATCCGTAATGAGCGTAAAAAAGGCTATGTGCACATGCATGGTTTCTTTCCAGGAGAAAGCACGGAAATTACTTTTGACACCAAAGATAAATTAGAATTGATGCACGCTGTTACCATACCAGAAGCTGCTTTTGCCGTTGGCAAGCGCATTGTTGATTTGGATATTGACGACAAACGCGTTCAGCTTGTTGCCTTGCGTCGTGATAACGAAGAGATAAGCTCTCCATTAGAGAGCTCAGTACTTCAGGTCAATGACGTATTAGTGATCTCTGGAAAACCCAGAAGAGTTGAAAGAATCGAAAAATACTTGCTAAACGGGCGCTAGGAACGCTGGGGATATTTCCATAAACAGTCTCTAGTTTTTCATCCATGAAAAACAAGTCTTGATTGTATTAGATCGTATGCTTCAATGTTTTAACCTCGCTTACATGTTCTTCGTTCTACGCATATTTAGGTCTTTTTAAAGGGGCTAAAAGTAGATAGAAAATCCATGTAAACCAGAATACGAATATAGTAAGCAACAACCACGCTACTTTTTCACCGCCTTGTGTGCGACGAGACGAGGCAATGGCGAGAATCGGAATCAACCACACTACAAATAAGAATAAACCACCAATGATTAACGCAATAATTTCCATCTCTTATTCCTTACTAAAAATAACCCTGTTAACAAATCGCTGTATTTCCCTAAACTACCTGTGAGTCAAAATAAATCTCTCATAGATAGTGTAGGTTTGCTCAAAAAAGGCGAGCTAGCCTTATCCATTTAATCAAGCAAATGCAGCCTCCGCTGCATTCGCTTGTTAAAGCATGGAGAGGTGCTTTATTTCTTTAAATTTTCAAATTCTTTGTTTAGATTGTATTTTTCGTCGGTAACAATTTTTTCGAGCACCGCAACTCTTTCGTTCATGCTATTCAGTTGTTCCGTCATTTTTAGTGACTCTGCTTCGAGACGTTGTATTTTGAGTGTATCTTTTTTCCCAAGAACATGGCCTCCTCTGAAAATACTGACTATTGCCCAACAAATTATTGCAACAACAGCAACTGTAGCTCCGTTCATTCATTTCTCCCCTCGTTAAAAAGTCAATATGCCTTATCCTTTACGATCATATTTAGCAATCAGCTTGCCATAGTTTAAGTCTTTGTTTTTTATTGTGTTTACAATATTTTTGCATATTTAAAAATAAAAGATGTGGCCTAAACTGCTAATAAATGGATAATTTGACGAAAGAGTAGTGGTATTGATGGCGGATATAATATGAAATCGCATGTTGATTACATGCGCTTGGCTTTGGAACAAGCGAGGATAGCCGAACAAAAAAATGAAGTGCCTGTTGGCGCGGTTGTCGTTGTGAATGATCAAGTTATTGGTGTCGGGCACAATCAAAGTATCGCGACTCACGACCCCTCAGCCCATGCTGAAATGATGGCGATTAGAGAAGCTGGAAAAGTCTTGGCTAACTATCGAATGGTCGATGCAAGTTTGTATGTCACGTTAGAGCCTTGCCCTATGTGTGCAGGTTTATTGGTGCACAGCCGCATCAGACAGCTCATATTTGGCGCTTACGATACTAAAACAGGGGCTTGTGGCAGTGTAATGAATATATGTAACAGCCCTTTACTTAATCATCAGGTTGAGGTGCTTGGCGGTGTGTTAGAAGGTGAGTGTAGCGAAACAATATCTAAATTTTTTACTAGAAGAAGGAAAGAAATTAAAGCCTCTAAACAACTAAAAAACGGTTAGTGTTAGGCTTCGCACTCGAATTCCCATATGTTGGCAAACTGTTTTCGTCTCAGTAAAACACGTTGATGAAGCTTCTTAAGCATCAGCCTACGTTTATTATTGCTTTTATGTAAACGTTGTCTTTTCATTGTCGTTCTCTCTTCCCATGCTTCCTGTAGTTTGAGTATCTTGTATATCTATGGACAAAAAAGTAAAAGCAAAGTTCAAGCCATTATTCACGTTATTATCCATTATTGTGATAGCACACGTGCTTAGGCATTTTTGCCAATAACCTACTTTGGCTAATAACTACAAATGAGTGCCTAGCGTAGAATAATTGCTGGAAAATATGACAATTGTATTTCAAATATGTGAAGGTTTTGTAAAAGACTGGCCTAGCTATTATCAGTGGTGTCTGCTTCAACCGTAGATGAATCTTCGCTATCTTCTTCTTGCTCTTCATCAAAATTGGGTAAAGTGCTCTGAGACTCTAGCCACACTAAACTGTCGTAGTAACGCCTTATGTTTTCTACATAATTGACGGCTTCATCTCCACGTGCATAACCGTATCTCGTGTGTTTATAGTATTTTTTCTGGCGCAAAAGAGGGAGGTGTTTTTTTACGTCAATCCATAAATCAGGGTTGTAGCCAAGCGATTCTGTGATCCGCCTTGCATCTTCAAGGTGTCCTAAACCAACGTTATACGCCGCCATTGCCATCCAAACGCGGTCTGGCGCCTGAATTCGCGCTGGGATACGTCGAAGTAGTGAGGCAAAATATCTCGCTCCGCCACTAATGCTTTGTTCTGCATCTATGCGAGACTTTATTCCCATGTCTTTTGCTGTGGCTCGGGTTAGCATCATCATGCCGCGCACGCCGGTAGGTGACACGGCTTTAGGGTTCCAGTGACTTTCTTGGTAGGACATGGCGGCAAGCAAGCGCCAATCAACTTCACTTGCATGGGCTTCAAACATTTCACGGTATTTAGGCAGTTTTGTATCCACCGCTCGCATAAACGCGCGAGTGTCGACAAAGTCAAATTTTCTAACATGACCAAAATATTTATCTTCAAGAGCAGATAAGCGTCCACTGCTTTGAATGGAACCAAAGTATTCTAGGAGTGCAGCTCGCAATGAATCGTCGCTTCTTTTACTTAACATCCACCCGATTTGTAGGTTGTCTGTCAGAGAGAAGCCTATACCGAGATTGGGAAAGCGGCGTCGGGCAATATTTAAAACATTGGCGTCAGACACGGTGTAGTCGAGTTCATCGTTAGAGACCATTTCTAACAGCTCTTCAATGTCTTTTTCGTTTGTTTCCCCCCATTTTATCGATGATTCTTCTCCATAGTTTATGAGTGGCTCTCGATAAAAATCGTTGGCGACAATGGTTAAGTTGCCCTCGAGCTCATCTACATTTCGTGGTCGGTTTTCTCCTTTTTTGTAAACCAGTTCAAAGTTAGTAGTTTGATAAGCAGGTCCAAACTTATAGTTTTTTTTGCGTTGCTCAGTAATGGTCACATTGGCGGCAATCAAATCAATTCGACCAGCGTCTAACTGATCAGTTAATTGCGCATAAGAATAATAGGGGTACACCTCTAGTTTAACACCGAGGTACTCGGCAAATCCGAGTGAGAGTTCGTATTCAAAACCCTCAGGCGCGGTCGCGCCATTATAATATGACGTACTGCTGTAAATACTGCCAACCTTCAATACTCCATCATTTAGTATGCGGGATAAGGTTGAATCTCGTTGATATTCGGTACATCCTCCAATCAGGAGTGTACTCAATACCGTGCAAGTCAATGTATAGACGAATAGCGTCTTGCTTTGCATTTTTTTTATAAGCCGCGCGTGTATACGCATATTCAGGCATCAACTCCGTTAGTGCTCGCGAATATGATATTGGCAAAAAACATATAAATACGCAAACTTAGCTTATCAATACTAGCAATTTCTACTATAATCCGCGTCAAATTTATAGCCCGTAGCAAACTCTTGCTTACTCCTCGTTTTATCGGACTTTTTGACATGCTCGTACTGTTTGGAACTTCTGCTTTATCACCCTTCAATCAATCAAAGCTTTTGGCGAAACTAAAAGATAAAGGCCTTGATATATCCGGTATTTCTGCTCGTTATGTGCACTTGATTGAACACAATGCAGAGCTCAGTCTCGATGAGCAAACGAAATTGGACAATTTACTAAGTTATGGGCCAAAAGTGGAAGCAGTTAAAGCCTATCCACAGAGTTTAGTTGTTGTGCCAAGGCCGGGAACAATATCTCCTTGGTCGAGTAAAGCGACTAATATTGCGCAAAATTGTGGTTTGAAGAAAGTTGTCAGAATGGAACGTGGTGTGGTGTTTAGTTTCCCTGTTGTAAACGTCGAGCAACGTGAAATCATTGCTAGTTTAGTGCATGACCGCATGACACAAGCTATTTTGGACTCCGTTGAGCAAGCAAGCGTGTTGTTTGAGCAAGCTGCACCAAAAGCACTTACCTCTGTGGATGTGCTGAGACAGGGCAAAAAAGCACTTGTTGATGCGAATATAGCGCTTGGTTTGGCTTTGGCCGATGATGAAATTGATTATCTAGTCGAAAACTTCAAAACGCTTGGGCGAAATCCCAATGACATCGAATTATATATGTTTGCGCAAGCTAATTCTGAGCATTGTCGCCATAAAATCTTTAATGCAGATTGGACAATAGATGGCGTTGAGCAGTCTAAATCTCTGTTCAAAATGATAAAAAACACTCACGAAACAACGCCAGACTATGTGTTTTCGGCGTATAAAGACAATGCTGCAGTGATGGAAGGTTGGAAAGCAGGGCGCTTTTTTCCTGATAGCGATACCAATGAATACACTTATCATCATGAAGATATCGATATTTTGATGAAAGTGGAAACACACAACCATCCTACTGCAATTTCTCCATTCCCTGGCGCGGCGACTGGGTCGGGCGGGGAAATCCGTGACGAGGGTGCGACAGGAGTAGGTTCGAAGCCTAAAGCCGGTCTAGTTGGCTTTTCCGTATCAAATTTAAAGCTTCCTGGACAAATCCAAGCATGGGAAGAAGACTTTGGTAAGCCTGAACGCATTGTAAGCGCCTTAGATATTATGGTTGAAGGACCACTGGGTGGTGCAGCGTTTAATAATGAGTTTGGGCGCCCTGCAATCCTCGGCTATTTTCGTACTTACGAGCAAGAAGTGAACAGCTTTAACGGTTGTGAAATAAGGGGCTACCACAAGCCGATTATGTTAGCAGGTGGCTTGGGTAACATTCGTCGTCAGCATATCGAAAAAGGTCAGATTACTGAAGGTGCAAAACTGATTGCACTGGGGGGGCCGGCCATGAACATCGGTCTTGGCGGTGGTGCAGCATCGTCAGTTACTTCAGGACAAAGCAATCAAGATTTAGATTTTGCATCGGTGCAACGTGAAAACCCCGAAATGGAAAGACGCTGCCAAGAAGTCATCGATAAATGCTGGCAGTTGGGTGATAACAACCCTATACAGTTTATCCATGATGTAGGCGCAGGTGGCTTATCGAATGCTTTTCCAGAATTAGTTAATGATGGGGGCAGAGGGGCAATCTTTGAATTGCGCAATGTACATAGTGATGAAGCGGGTATGTCTCCTCTAGAAATTTGGTGCAATGAATCGCAAGAACGATATGTGCTGTCTGTCGCGCCAGAAAATCTATCTACATTTCGAGAGATTTGTGAACGTGAACGCGCGCCATTTGCTGAAGTCGGGTACGCGACAAGATCACAACATTTAACGGTGAGCGACAAACTATTTGGCAATAAACCGGTAGATTTACCCTTAGATGTGCTCCTTGGAAAACCACCTAAGATGCATAGAGATGTGCAGTCGTCACAGGCAGCAGGTGATGACTTTGATTTTGATAGTGTCGATGTCCAAGAAGCGGCTGACCGTCTTATGCAGCTGCCGACGATAGCTGAAAAAACTTTCCTAGTGACAATTGGTGACCGTTCGGTAACGGGCATGGTGTCTCGTGACCAAATGGTGGGACCTTGGCAAATACCTGTCGCCGATGTGGGTGTGACGACCACCGCTTTTGATACGTATTCTGGCGAAGCTATGGCGATGGGTGAACGCACCCCAATTGCATTATTGAATCACGCCGCTTCCGCTAGAATGGCAGTCGCAGAGTCGTTAACTAATATTGCGGCTGCAAATATTGGTGATATTAAACGCATCAAGCTTTCAGCCAATTGGATGGCGGCGGCTGGGCATGAAGGTGAAGATGCTGGACTATATGAAGCAGTAAAGGCTGTCGGTGAAGAATTGTGCCCCGCTTTAGGTTTAGCGATACCTGTTGGCAAAGATTCGATGTCAATGAAAACATCATGGCAAGCGGAAGGGCATGATAAATCTGTTATCGCGCCACTTTCTCTGGTCATTACTAGCTTCGCTGCAGTCAAAGATGTGCGTAAAACACTTACCCCTGAGTTAAAAAAAGACGTAGCAAATACGAGGCTTGTTTTTATTGATGGCGCAAATGGTCAACAAAGAATGGGAGCCAGTTGTCTAGCTCAAGTATACAAACACATCGGCAACGAAGTGCCCGATGTTGATGAGGCTTCTGCACTCCTAGGCTTTTTTAACGGCGTGCAAAAGGCAAATGAACAAGGTTTGCTTTTGGCTTACCACGATAGATCTGATGGCGGCTTGTTTACCACCCTAGTTGAAATGGCCTTTGCCGGAAAAACGGGCATTGATGTAGATATCAGTGAGATTGGTGACTCGGCAATTACTGGTTTATTTAACGAAGAAGTCGGCGCTGTTGTGCAAGTTGAAGACGACAAACTCGCAAGCTTAGTACAGGTTTTTGCGGAGGCTGGCCTTGCAAATGCAATATATGATATCGGTGCGATCAACCAAAGTGATGATATTGTTATTCAACATCAAGGACTTGAAATCATTAAGCAAGCACGCTTGCACTTTCGAGAGTTATGGGCCTCAACAACTTTCGCGATGCAATCGCTTCGCGATAATCCAGACTGTGCAAAGCAAGAGCATCAAGCCAAGTTGGATGCAGATGATCCAGGCTTACACGCCTCACTGAGCTTTGATATCAATGAAGATATTGCTGCGCCGTATATTATTAAAGGACACAAACCTAAAATCGCCGTTTTGCGAGAGCAGGGTGTGAATTCTCATGTTGAAATGGCGGCCGCTTTTCATCGTGCAGGATTTGAGGCTGTAGATGTACACATGAGTGATTTGTCTGCAGGCCGTCAACGCTTAAGTGATTTTGAGGCATTGGTGGCTTGCGGTGGCTTCTCATATGGAGATGTGCTGGGTGCAGGTGAAGGATGGGCGAAATCTGTGCTGTATCAAGAGCAATTAAAAGAACAATTTGCCGAGTTCTTTACGCGGAAAAATACCCTGAGTTTGGGGGTCTGTAACGGTTGTCAGATGATGTCGAATTTAAAGAGTTTGATACCAGGCGCAGAAAACTGGCCGCACTTTGTCACAAATGTGTCCGAACGCTTTGAGGCGAGAGCTGTAATGGTGGAAGTCGCCCAATCAAGTTCAGTCTTCTTCGATGGCATGCAAGGTTCAAGAATGCCGATTGCAGTGTCACATGGTGAAGGTCGTGCTGAATTTTCCGCTTCCGCTGGTGCTGAGGCCTTGTTACGAGATGAACAAGTGGCCTTGCAGTATGTAAACAATTACGGAAACGTGACAGAAACTTATCCGGCAAATCCCAACGGTTCAGCACTGGGGATCACCGGTTTAACCAGTAAAGATGGGCGAGCCACCATTATGATGCCTCATCCAGAGCGAGTCTTCCGCGCCGTGTCTAATTCTTGGAGAGCCGATGACTGGCAAGAAGATAGTCCATGGATGCGTATGTTCAGAAATGCGCGTAAAGCACTGGCCTAAACTAGCTTGTGGCGATTGAGTATTCAAGCGCCACAGATACCCTAGTGCGAACTCATAATTTAAAGTACATAAATGGCTGCAAACTTATTGTCGCTGAGTAATTTGATACTTCTTTTTTCCCAATCAGGCTTTCCTACGTACAACACTTGCCCTTCATTCAAAGTATCGCATATAGGGTGGCGGTGAGAGCTAATTATCATGTTCTCTGCAAGGACAACATTCTCCTCGTCTGAATGTATATATAAAAGTGTTTTAGCAAATTGTGGTAGCTTGTCACTGACCGCCTGCCAAGTATGGTTCAATGGTGGTTGATGGAACATTGGATTACCCCATTCATTGCCATTTAAGTATCGGTTAAGCGTCCAATATTGACCAAGTGGGGCAGTCGAAACAACACACAGTTGTTGATCCTTTTTTAGCGCGGCTAGCTTTGTATTTACGATACTTATTACATTTTCAAATGCTTGATTCGGGTAGTCATTGTATATCTTGTTAAGTGACAGGGCGTTTAAAACCATGAATGGTACAAGTATGACTATTGGCATAAGCTTATGAATGCGTAATTGCGATATGATTACACCCAAACAAATAGACAATATGGGCAGGGCAAATACGAAATTTCGGCTTAACCACATAGGCTTCACAAAAATTGATATCAAGAAAAAAGTAATGATAGGAAGCAGAAGGTAACACACCATTTCTACAATAAATTGCTTTTTAATTATCCCGAAAAGCAACACAGCAGAGAGTAGTAGACCAAAAATTAGGTAGTGAGATATGAATAGGCTGTTGAGCAGTGAAAACGCATCGAAAAGACTCGGCTCGTAAGCATGCCCAGCTGATTTGATCATTGAGTTGGCCAGAACGGGCAAAGAGAGTAAGGCAATGAAAACATGTGAGACTGCCCATGTCACGATTTGCCTAGAAAGCAGTCGATTATTCAATTGCCACAAGCCAATGAGACCAAAAACAAAATGGAAAAACACAAAAGCCAGCCCGATTGCATGAGAATACACTAGCATAAGTTCTAGAGTAAAAATCCATACAAGATTGGCTTTGCTCGGTTTTGTTCGGTATGTACTGGTTTTAAAGTAAACAATAAGTGAAAGTAAGCACACCCAGCTATACATGCGTATAGACATACTGTATTCGAGTAATATGATGTTAAAGAAGACTAAACAAGCACATATTGCTGCGGTTTTTGAGGAGTATCGTTTTGCAATCCAAAGATAGGTGAATGCAGCGCTTAGGGTATGTAAGGTACCCGAGAATAACCTCAACCATAAATCAGATTTACTGATTACAGCCCATAGATCCAGAGCCATGTAATATAGAGGCGGGTGTAAATCCCAACGTATAGTAAAAACGGCAACTTCCCAGATATTGCCTAACACAGCTGCTGCGCCCCAAGCCTCATCTCCAAGTACATACCGCGTATTTGTTAAAACTGACCAAAATATAAAAAAGCTAATACCACTGAATACAATTAAGCCAAAAGCTATGTTTGCGGGTATTGTTTGAACGTGTTTAGTTGAGCTTGTCATGCTAAGGTATTACCGATATTTATTGAGTAACTAGCGGGAAATAACCAGTACACCGGCAACGATCAATAATGTGCCGACAATTTTAGAAACGGTCAATGGCTCGTTTAAAAACCAATAGGCAAATAACATCGTTCCGATGAAGCCTAAACCAACAAAAGGGTATGCCTTGCTTACCTCTATTTTGGACAAAACAATCAGCCAAATGCCTGCACTCGACACGTAGGCAAAGAGTCCGCCAATAACCCAAAGATCTGTAAAAATAGTCAGAGCAGAATTGACAGGGTTGCCAAGGCCAAGCACTGTTTGAACGCGCGCTCCCGACATGCCATTTTTGAGTAGTATTTGTGCCGCAACAGAAAGCAACACACTGGCGAAAATTAAAACTAGCGTAATGATATTCATAGAAGTTGAGCCGCCAAAGTAACCACACCCATGAAACCGATAGTTATTAGACTGCCCTTATCCTTCAAAGAAAACACGATGGGATCATCGTGCATTTCTCCACGATGGGTCTTTATCCACATCCGCATCAACCAATAAGTGAGAGCAGGGATGATGATCCACAACACAGTGGGTGTTTGATACTGATTCGACATCACGTTGTTATTGACATAGAACGAAAAAACAAGGATCGATAAAAAGCTGGAAGAACTGCCGAAGCTCTGCAAAATCGTGTAATCACTGCTGTTATAGTCTCGACCTGAGACAGACTCTTTCCCTGCTTTTTCCAACGCTTTTAGTTCAGCACAGCGCTTGACTAAAGCGAGTGACAAAAATACCAGCATTGAAAATGCAAGCAGCCAAAATGAAACATACACGCCGAGCACTGCAGCCCCTGCGACTATCCGAATGGTATAAAGTGCTGCTAAAGAAATAACATCAATACCTATGTATTGCTTGAGCTTGAATGAGTAAGACAGGGTCAGCACTAAATAGGCAAATAGCACCCCGAAATATACAATATTTACACTAAAGGCGATTACAAATGCTAGCAAGAACAATAAGCTAGCAACCAGCACGCCTGCGGGGATACTAATTCTTGCGGCAGCAAGTGGACGATTACGTTTTCTAGCATGCGCGCGGTCAGATTCTAGATCAAGCAAGTCATTGACAATATAGGTACTCGACGCTAGTAAGCCAAAGCTTACAAATGCCAGAATACTGTTAACGACCAAAGTGGGCTCCAGAAATAAACCAGAAACCAGCAAAGGCACAAAAACTAAGCAGTTTTTTACCCATTGATACAATCTAAGCTGTTTGACCCAAGCTTTGAGGTCAGTTTGCTTTTTGTCAAACTCTTCGTCAACCTGATAAGACGATGCTTTTTGGCTCACAGAGTCAGAGGCATTCACCACGATCGCTTGCTTAGCTTTAGCAAATAATACTAAGTCATCACTTGAATTACCGGCATATGCAAAATTTGGGTCTAATGCTTCAATTGCCTTCAACTTATTCGATGCAGAAAGGTTGGTTTTGCCATCACTAGCAATAAAGTCATCAAAAATATCAGTGGATTTACATACTTGTTTGGCAAACCGTTGATCACTTGCTGTCGCGAGGATAATTTTTCGTCCTTTGGATTTTTGTTCACTTAAATAAGCATACAGTTCAGGGTTTCGCGGTTGTACACTCATATTTAAGGAAACGCGCTTGGCTATTTCTGATTTTAAATACGCCTTGCCTTTTATTGCCCAAACAATCAGCAAGAGGAGGTAAAGCGGGTTCTTTTTGATAAGAACGAGAGTTGATTCAAAGAGAAGGTCTGTTTTAAAAAAAGTGCCGTCTAAATCGACATAAAGAGTATGGGAATCCACTTAAGGCCTTTATTATTTAAGCAAACAACGACAAACGCTGATACGGACAGTAGTTAGTGCTAAAAAATATACGGATTTTTCAGCATTGTACAGTAAATTGATATAAACTTTTTCAAACATATGAGACTTGAACAGTGAATACGATAAAGGGAAGAGGTTGGATGCAGGAAGACAATATAGTGAGCACCTTAGTCGCTAAAGACAAGCAATTGTCAAGTATGTTTAAAGTTCGATTTGGTACTGCAATTGTTATCAGTGTTGTGTGTTTATTGATAGTTAACTTCTTCATGATGCGCGAAGTTAGCTTGGGGCAATACCCCTATGATATTGATGGGTGGGGGCATTTAGTCCCTGTTGACCAAGCGAATACAAGCGGTAAAGAAGAAGCATGTAATTTTTCTTTAAATGATGCATATAATCCTGAGAGAGGGTTTTTACTGCCAGCAATATTTGGTACGGCTTATTGTTTGACGGGCAGTGTAGAAGCGGTTCAATGGATGAATTTGGCTCTACATGTTTTATCGTGCTTTATTATCGTGTTGTGTTTTTCAAAGCAATTTAAAAGCCTAATCATTCCGAGCGTCGCTGTATTGCTGTGGTCTATATGGCCGGCATACAGTTACTTACACGGCTACTATTTTTCTGAACAAATTGGCGCATTTTTTATCGTTTTGGCAGTGTGTTTATTGATTTCTATCGGTAAGGAAGTCAGTGGCAGAGCGCTATGGTTAATGTTAGGCATTGGCTTGAGTTTAGCTGTGTTACTTCATGTTAGGGCTTCAAGTTTATTGTTTGTGCTTGGCATATTTGGTCTTGTTGCATGGTGGTATAAAAGGCATCTTGGCAAGGTTTTGGCATCATTTGCTGCGTTTGTGTTGATATACGTGAGCTTACCGATCGTGAACTATCAGCATTTTTCCGCATTTATTCCGTTTACAACACAGGGTGGATTCGCATTACACGAAGGTACGTATTTACCCGGCGATGATTTACCCGCTGCGGCACTACGTAAAATTCCTGAGTTCAATGAGCGCGAAGCCAAAACAGTGGATATGAATGCGTATGAAAGAGACAAATATTGGAAGTCCCTAGCTATCCAAAATATTGCGGACGATCCGATAGGTCAAATAGAGCTGCTATTCAAAAAAGCCATGCGTTTTTGGGCTTATGTTCCTGGCTATTCTTGGGTGCCGACGACTAAGAGTCTCGTCTTTGCCTTGCCACTTTTTGTTGTTTGGCTATTGAGCCTGACTTTACTAAAAAATAGAAATATTTTGATAATCAACATGGCCGTTGTCAGCACTTGGGCAATGCACACGCTGATCCATAGTGAGTATAGGTACAGTTATGTGGTTTTCCCTTTGATTGTTGTATCCTGCGGTATTTGGGTTTTGCGATTTATAGAAACTACATTGCTCAAGAAGCAAGTGCGAGACTAGGGTCTGTAGATGCTAAATACGCGAATGACAAATTACGACTATTTGGACAACAAACGCGTTTACATTTTTGCATTGATTTGCATCTTATATTGTTTGTTTCCCAATGCACGTCCTGATTTTTCAACCTTCAATTCAAATGATGCCGAAAATTACTTAGCTATCTCGTACAATTTGTACATCGGTAATGGTTACACTAGAAGTTTGTCACCAGAATATTATGTGCCACATACCTTATGGCCACCGGGAATGCCGATTCTGCTCATGCCTGCTGTTATGATAAGTGATGGCAGTGACATTAATTGGTATGCAGTTAAGTACACCATTATTTTATGTTCACTGTGTGGCTTGCTGCTAATTTGGCATTTTGTCCGCGGTGTCACGCAGAGTAAAAATACGGCGGACATGGCGCTCTTACTCTTCGCGATAAACCCTTTTTATTGGCATTTTTCGCGGACAGGCCTCGCAGAAATGCCCGTGTTCGTCTGGTGTGTTTTGAGCTTGTTGCTTATTCATCGGTATTGGGGAACAGCTGGTGTTCAATTCAGTCAAAAAAAGGCTTTTACTTTAGGTACTGTATTAGGACTAGGGATGATGCTAAAAGGGAGCTTGATTGGCATCGCTTTTATCCCCTTTGCAATGATCGTCTTTCGTTATTTTTCGCGCCAACCCCTGCAATACCTAAAACAAGCATTTCTATTTTGTCTTGGTTTTTTTGTTATTTTCGCTATCTGGAACATTCGCAACGGTTTTATAGACAAGACAAACCTCGGATTTGACGGAGTGAGTCAGGTACAAATGCTATTTAAGTTAGTGGTTGAGGATCCTGAAAGCCGTTTTAGAACGATACCTGAACTCATCGCGACGGCTCGCGAGAACATTACTTGGTATGCTATTTTCCTGATCCCCAGAGAGCTTTTACCATTTTTACATTTGTTTGAACTGGATCAGCTCCCAATGGGCAGTATTATTTTCCTATTGCTGTCAGCTTGTATTGTTGCGCTTGCTTTTCCCTTAAATGTGACAAATCTTGGTTCAATGGTCATTATCATGCCAATGGTGTTAATGAATATGTTGATGGTAATTGGTGGCTCTGAAAGATATTGGGTTCCCATCAGTTTGTTACTAATGCTATCTATTATCGTCAATGTTTCGACTAATACAGTACTCATACCATACTTACATAAATTAAATAGAGTGCGATACAAAATTGTCGTGTTACTTCCTTATGTTCTGTCAATGCTGAGCTATGTTCATATACAACTTAGTCAACCCTATAACGAAAGAGAAGACTATCCAGAGTTTGCTGAACTACTGATGTCTATCGAAGACTATTGTCGAAAAGAGGGCGGGCGAAACATAGTCGTTAAGTCCCGAAACAATAATGCGGTGCAGTTTGTTACGGGTTGTCAAGCACCTGACATGAGGCCAAAGTTAGGTTTTTATCCGCAATACAACGCTGCCATTGTGAGAATAGCAGACATGGCTGAATTAAATGGTAAAAAGCGAATAATCAGCCAAAATGACATTTGGGCATTTGTCGCGCTTGAAAAAAACTAAGCTGATGTGATGGTTTGCCCCTTTTCGGCATCACATCAGGTTAACTAGAATCTACTGATTGTAAGCCACTAACGCTTTTGATGCTTTTCTCTATTCAGTAGTTTTTGGTTTGGGTGCTTTTTGAGAAGCACATACACCGCGCCTAAGCCTCCATGTTGTTTTAGCGCAGTATGAAAAGCTATGACGGCGTCCATTTCCTGCAACCACTGATTGACATAACTTTTTATAAAGGCTGGAAAGGGTTGACTGTTTTTTCCTATCCCATGGTCAATAAGTAGTGTGCGCACACCCCTTTCGTGGCACTCAGTGATCGTTTGATACAGGCTTAAACGCGCATCATCAAATCCCAGATGCTTGAGTACCAAGCGAGAATCTATGTGGTATTTGCCCAAACGCAGGTTCTTGTATACACCTTCTTGCACGCCGTCTTTTTTGTAAGAAATGAAATCCAGAGGAGCAACGGGATTGACGTATTCAATACTTAATCCGTTATCGTCTAACGCCGTTTGTTTTTCAATTGCTTGTCTTTTTAGGGTTTGTGCTAAGGACGGAGGCCGAGAACTGCTGTTGATAAATTTTTCTTTGACCACTAGAGGTTTTACGTCAGCCATTTCTTCATAAAAGGATAGATCGTTTGCTTCACTGGTCATCACCGCCTCCTACGCAAATTCAATGGCGCGTCCTGCAGGATTCGAACCTGCGGCCTGTCCCTTAGGAGGGGACCGCTCTATCCAGCTGAGCTAAGGACGCTTTAGCCGGATATCCTAACGAAATTTCCGTTTTTTGAAAATACCCAAAGCGAATCTTATTGCCGAGCTACGTAATCATTCGGTTGCACATTACCAAGTAGCCCATTATCTATTGCTGATACTGTCGCTGTGTTACTGAACACTTGTCGCACCACCAATGTGGTCGGATGCAGCACAAATTGACGATACTCCTGACCAAATGGGTCAGAAATCTGCTTAACATTAAACAAGGTAAGTTGATCACCGGCTTGTACTTGGTGCGTGCGGCCGAGGTTAATTTGCAATTGGTTATTTGCTACTGCCAATACTCTGCCCATCGTCGGTTGACAAAGTGCAAACTCTTCGAGGTCAGCAATACTGGATTGCAGTTGTTCTTTTATATTCTGCCCATATTGGCTTAGCCAAAAGTCTTGTGAGCTCACATCTACCGTTTCATGTGTATCAAACATCCATGGTGATCTTGAGTTGTATTGCTGTGTGTATAGGTTTTCACCGGTCGCACCATTGATCAAACTGAGAGTAAAATTGAAGGCTCTTGCATGTTTTGCCTGACGATAAAACTCGAATGCGGAAGGTTTGGAAGTATCTACGCTAATGTCGTCTAAGGTGACAATTAGCACGTATTGGGTATTCGTTTTATTCGCTAAAAACTTTGCATGATGGGCGATGTCTGCCTGATGCCAGTCAAATACATAAGGTTCAATATGTGAGAGGTGCATACTGGGCGTATAGGTATTGATCATGTCTTGCATTTGTAAGGCGAGCTCACCGCCCAATTTATTAATTCCACCTATACTCGCTTGTGCTTCGTAGCGAATCGGAAAATATGTTGTAGCTAGTCTTTTGGTGTAATCTGCAGCACTACATTGATTTTTTTGCGCAAAAATATCGGCACGAATCGACACAGACACAACGCCATCTTGATATATTTCATCTATGAGTTCGACGCTATTAACTTCTCCACCTGAACGGATTTCGATATGGTCATTTGTGAGTAGACCATTGCTTATTTGCTGTACGCTTCTCACACTTGCGCCAGCAAAGAGTAAAGCTTGTTTTACTGCTTCTTGCGTGGCTTGTTGCTTGGCTTGTTCTTTATTGCCGTCAACAACAACAGCTTGGCCTGTTGCCGAAAACCATGCTGCATAGGTATAGGGGGTACCGGCAATGATACAAAACAGGTAAAACCCAACTATACGTACTGAAATTGCCCATGAGCACTTACTTTGTTTATTCGTCATAGCGATAGACCATTCTCACCTTGCTTACTATTTGGAACATATTCAACTCCCATGCCAGATCCCCTGAAATATGTGTATTTTTGTGCTTGATACCAAAGGTCAACAGACCCTAGCATCTAAAGACCTTTTCACATCTTGTATCTATATTGACTGAGCGTTGGCACAAGCTTTGCTAAATCACTAATAATCCCTATTTGATAATTGCAGAATATTTGCTGTGATCGCCGATAAAAAAGAGCTGAAACATGCGTGATATATTTGATAAACGTTGGTCATTTAACTATTTGAAATGCAAGAGCCTAGCCATGATTTCGTTTGGTATTTGCACGTTGCTGTTGGGTGGCTGCCAATCACTGTTCACTAAACATGTTGAGTGGGAAACAATTGAACCCGAGAGTTACCCAATACTATCGGCTGTTGGTTACGCACCAATAAATGCGCAATTGGGTGGGGATGCTTCGATTAAGCGACTGCAAGCGATCAAAGCTTCAAAGCTCGATGCATATCGAGAGTTAGCCGAGCAAGTTTATGGACAAAAAGTTGACGGTGAACAATCGTTAGCCAATCTTGTGTTAACAAACAACCAGCTTCAATCCTCTGTTGAAGGCGTGATCCGTGGTGCAAGAGTAGTAAAAACCTATCCCGTTGGTGAAGATACCTATGCAACAGAGTTAGAGTTAAATATGGCGACGGTATACGATCTATATTTATCAACAGCCAAACCCAAAAAAATCAGAAAAGTCAGTTATTACTAGGGTTGGAGCAGGAATATGTTTGTCGTAAGGTATAACTCTACTGAAACCAGAAGTACTGATTTGAGGGGAAAAGTTTTGCCTCTTTTGCGAATAGAAACCGACAACGTTCTGCCTGTTTGATTGTTGTGTTTTTGAACAACGCTAAACTTACTTGAGTCTCTACTGCTATATTTTAAACTGGCTAACCACGGTGTTTCTACCCATGTTTTTGCCTTGGTAGAGCAGGGCATCTGCTCTTCTAATTGCCTCTTCCAAGTTTTCACTATTTGACACTTCGACTACACCACAAGTGATTGTCAACGATATCGTTCGCTCACTCGCTGTCAGTAATTGTTCGGAAACAGTCTTTCTCAACTTTTCAGCAATACAGGTGCTGACTTCTAACTCAGTAGCTGGCAATAAAATGATGAATTCTTCGCCGCCCCAGCGAGAAAAAACATCGGAAGATCTTAATTGGCTTTTCACAAAATCTGACAATTTGTTTAAAACAATATCACCTATTTCGTGGCCGTATGAATCATTCACTTTTTTAAAGAAGTCGATATCAAACATAATGATTGAGCTGGCTAGCTGTGTTCGTGTTTGTGCAGCGTAGTCGCGCGCTGCCGCTTGGTTAAAGCCTCTTCGATTTAGAATACCGGTGAGTGGGTCTAGGGTAACAAGCTCGCGCAGTCGCATGTTTGCTTCTGTTAGCGCGCTGGTTTTTTCTTCAACTAATTTAGTTAATCGAGCAGACTGACGCTCTAGACTATAAACTCGCCATTTGTAGAGGATATACAAAAAGCCAAAGCTGGCTAAGACGAATACCATAATGACCGGCTTTCGCTGCCACCAAGGCGGAGTAACTTCAATTTGTAATGTTGCGGGTGTACCGGACCATTCGCCATAGGGGTTGGTCGATTTCACTTGCAGTTGATAATAACCTGCAGAAAGGTTGGTAAAAGTTAGCTCTTGTTTGTCGGTTTCAATTTCTCGCCAATGCTTATCGAAACCAAGTAAACGATAGGCATATTTGATTTTGTTGGGTGCATTGTATTCAATTGCTGCAAAGCCGATTGACATCATGATGACATCGGGTGATACGTGCATCGAGTCGAGAGGTTTAAGAAGGTGATGAGCTAACGAGTGGGTTTCGTCATGAGCATGTTGACTGCCATGAGAAATAGTACTGAACTTTGTAAATTGTACTAATGGCTGTCCTTTGGGCTTGAGTATCTCACTCGGGTGAAAATAGCTTAAACCCGATACGCCAGGAAAAAATATTCTTCCAAACTTGTCTGTCGCATGAGCACCAATAAAATACCCAGAGGAATTCACGCCTGTATAGCCATCAAAAAACTCTATTCTGCTTAAGTCCCGACTTATTTTAACAATGTTTTTGTTGGTGCTGAGCCAAATGTTACCTAGGTCATCCTGTTCCATGGCTCCAATTGATAAGGTTGCAATGGGCGTGTCTGTAAATAAGCGCGTAAAAGAAGCATTGGTGTTCTCCGCTGCAGTACTCATTCGTTCGACACCTTTGCCTAGTGTGCCCAATAGATAATCACCATCAGATAACGCCAATACAGACGTGATGGCCTGAGCGTGGAGTGAGTTTTCTCCATTTGCACGAAAATGCGCGACTATGCCATTTTCTTGTTCGAGTACGTACAAGCCATCTATTGTCGAGGCGAATATTTGGTTACCGTGAGTTGACAATATATAAGACACATGGGGCATTGGATAACTTGCGAGTACTTGCTTTTGTTGCGGATCATAAAGCAACAAGCCTTGGTCATATGTGCCCAACCAAAGTTTTTCATTGCGTGCTTTTGCCAAGGTGTAAATTTTTGTTCCCTTTAAATCGTAGTGTTCCACTGTATTTGTAACATGGTCTATTGCACCCAAGCCCGCCGAAGACGCTAAAAATGTTAAATCCTGCGTACCACAATGACAAATTGAGGTAATGGCGTAATGCGAAATATCTTTATCAAAATCATGTGAGAAGTCATAACTAAGTTTTGCTTGTAAGTCTTCATTTAACAGCCACAAACCTTGATCCGTGGATACAAGCACATCTGACTCATTTAGGATTTCGATATCATATACGGCTTGAGCCTTTGGTATTTCGGCACGATTAAATAATGGCCGCTGATGGTTAACAATATATAAGCCAGTATCTAGTGTGCCGTAAAATATTGTTCCGTCTTTCCCTTGAAAAATTTTCAGTACGTTTTTATCTTTTACTATTGTGATAACTTGGTTGCGTTTAATAGAGTGAAAATCCTCCTGAACTAAGTTGATGCCCTTTGAGCTTGCCACCCAAATAACCCCTGTGTTTAGTTGAATGAGGTCGTTTACTTGTGGACTCAATAGTCCTTGTTGAACAGATAAGTTTCGAATGCTTTGAGGCAAATGTGACTTATCAAACGTGATCTGAAATACCCCACTATTGCTACTTCCTGCCCAAATACGTCCTGCCTTGTCTATTATGATACGCGTCAGACTTTTGTTATTTAAAAGAGGTGGGAGCCATTCTTTAGTTTGGGAGTTGAAGCGATGTAAACCGGTTTTACTGCTCAGATACACAATATTGTTTTTGCTCACTACATCAGTTGTGTCAACTGCGTCACTGACTAAGCGAATGTGCATGGTTTTGTCAGTGTTAGTGTCAGTGTTTGGTGTGCCGATAAACAGCCCTTTATTGGTACCAATCCAAAGATGACTTTTTTCGTCAAAGTACAAAGCTCTCACTACAATAGAGGCTTGCTCGGTATTTGCTTGCGGCAATGGAATACTTTCCAGCTGTCCGCTGTTGGCATCTAGCTTGTCTAAGCCTGCCATAGTGGCAATCCAAAGATCATTGGATTGTTTATGTATTGTGAGGTCGTAAACTAAGTTACCCGAAAGCTTATTCCTCAAGCTGGGAATGTCGTCGATTGAGATTAGCTCTTTGCCGTTAAACTTGTCGATTCCCGCTTGTGTCCCCAACCATAAGTTGCCATGAATATCCTGAGCAATGCTTGTTACCGATATTTGCGACAACCCATCTTGGATACCTATGTTTCTGGTTTGAAAGTTTGATGTTGAAGCGAATGAAAAACTTGACGTGAATAAGGCAGTGAAAAGCAGCAAGCGCTTGACATAAAAACGCCATATGTGTTGTTCGAGAGAATACAGCTTTTTCGCTATCAACCAATATCTCACTAATCTTGATTAATGATTGTATAAAAAACGATCAGTTTGAGAATGGTATGATTAAAGTGAGGTAAGTACAAACCTTTCAAAATATAAGGCGATTATATCAAGGGAGGGCGCTTAGACGCTTATCCCTTTGCTGCTGGCGTCGCCGGTGGTGCGTCCAGCTTTATCATAGGTCATACTCTCTCGAGCTCGAAGTTCTAACATCGTATTGCGTAAATGTACGAGTTTGAGCTGCCCTTGTTCTACTGACTTTGCATTGATTTGGGTGAGATATTTGCACTCTTCTAAAGTACTTTTGCAAAGCTCAAGAAGCTCATTACACGCATTATCAACACTGTTGCCCGTGTCGACAGTTCTTTTATATAGTATTTCGACAGCTTGGTCTTGAGATTCAATCTGGCTGAGTAAGCTCTCTTTTTTAGTAAGAAGCTGCATCAGGGTTTCTGGCTCTCGAGACGATATCAAGTGTAACTCTTGCTCGAGTGTTGCTTTTAAGTCATTCAACAATTCTGATTGCTTACTGATTGCGTTTTCTAAGCTGCTCGCCATAAATCCTTCCTAGCATACTGCCTTGTCTTGAGCGTAGTTCAATAGTGTAAACTACGCTTTTACGCCTAATATTTGCGCTTCAAGCACTGCTATTTTCTTTGCTAATGCTTCTGGGTTTACGCGGTACTCACCATCTGAAATAGCTTTCTTCAAGCGTTCAACCTTTTCTTGATTAACCGGCGCTTCAGAGCCTTTTTTCTGAACACTAGTCAATTGTTGCGCAGATTGTGTTAACGAAACAGAATCTTGCTTAGGTGCAGACGCTGCTTGGTTAGTATTTGCAACTGATGCAGAAGACGTTTGCCCTTGCGCTTGTTGTTGCGCGAGCTTTTGCGCTTCCAGCTGCGGTTTTGCAGTATTGTTTATATTGTTTATTGCCATAATAAGTTCACCACCAAATTATTACCTCTGTACTGGGTATCGGCCATAGCTAAAAAAACTTTAGTACCAAAACTGACATTTTTTTGTCGTTTTTTCAATTGCCTTTATCTCATACGATTGAATTAGCACTAAACGTGCCACACTGGTCTTACACTCAGATATTTACTTCGACTTGTGTACTTGTCACAACACGAGCATTGATCTGCCTTGAAGATGAGGTATTCTCTACTCGTATAGTCTCGCCTACCACGCCGTCCTCCAATGCAATGCCGCTTGTTTTTACCGCCAGTCCGCCCACATTTGCACTCACGGTAATGCGATCGCCTTTGCAGACAAAGCAGAGCATATTACTGGTTATGATTGTCCCTTCACGTACTCTGCGCTTGAGCCTGGCACCAATCAGCATGTCGGGTACAGCATAAGTCGACCCTCTTAAACGACTTTTATCTATATCGGCAGGAGTCAGGTTATTTTCAGATAATATTGCGCCAGGGCTCAAGGCACCAGAAGATACTATGACTGTTTGCTTCCTTTTTATGGTCACATGCACATAGGTGAACCAGTTCAAATGGCGGCATTCCACTTTTACGGGTACGGACGAAAGCCTAGTGTCGTAATTATTGGTAGAAAAAACATACCTTTCTTCACAGTCGGGAAGAGGGATGCGAGGATCGAGTTTTTTTACTTCTACATGAATGTCATCGTCCGACCCGTCAATGAGTGCTCGAATGACGAATTCTTCCACTTCAACGCGGATTTTTTCTGCTTTGTCGGTGCTCGCGGTAGCATCATGCATAAAAATCAAAAATAAAGTAAAGACAAGCACAGTTGATGTCGATAACTTCATACAAAGGTGCAATTGCATAAGCTTTCCTCAATAGGTAGTTCGATGACAGTTGAGCCATAAAGCCAAAATTTTGGCTATTATTAACGTATTCATCTTGCGTTTTGGTTATCAACTTGATCAACGCAACTTTCATGCCGTATTAATTTTCGGAGGCCATATGTCGGGTATAATGGATTCGGTTAACCAGCGCACGCAGTTGGTAGGGCAAAACAGATTGGAGCTGCTATTATTTAGGCTCAACTCAAATCAACGTTTTGGTATCAATGTGTTTAAAGTCCGTGAAGTGCTGCAATGCCCTGCACTCACGTCTATACCAAAACTTAATAGCCTAGTTAGAGGTGTTGCACACATACGTGGGCAAACCATTTCTGTTATCGATTTATCCATGGCAACAGGAGGCGCTCCGATTGAAGATTTGGCCTCAGCTTTTATTATCATTGCTGAATACAATCGGTCGGTTCAAGGTTTCCTTGTTGGCTCAGTAGAGCGCATTATCAATACTAACTGGGATGCTATTATGCCGCCGCCTCAGGGTACAGGTAAAGCCAGTTATTTAACCGCTGTAACCGAAGTAGACAAAGAGTTGATTGAAATTCTCGACGTCGAAAAAATCCTAAACGAGATTTCACCCCTTTCGGCTGACGTCAGCCAAGAGTTAGCAGACAATGTCGATGTGTCTAAAAGTGATGGCAAAATTATATTTATCGCTGATGACTCTTCGGTGGCTAGAAATCAAGTAAAAAAAGCACTTACGACTCTGGGCCTAGAGATAGAATCCGCGAAAAATGGCTTAGAGGCACTCAAGCGTCTTAAAGAAATTGCAGAAGAGACCGGTGATGTGACAGACAAAGTGGGTGTATTGGTATCTGATATTGAAATGCCTGAGATGGATGGCTACACACTGACAGCAGAAATAAAAAATACACCAGAACTCGCACGCTTACATGTGGTATTGCATACCTCACTAAGTGGTGTGTTTAATCAGGCAATGGTACAGAAAGTTGGCGCTGATGATTTTATTGCTAAGTTCCATCCAGACGAGTTAGCAGGCGCGGTGCAAAAATGGTTACAAACTGACTTGAAGGCAAAATAAATTGCAAAATGAAATTTCAGAGCGCGCATACTCGGATTTTGCTGCGTTTCTAAAAAACAAGTTAGGGATAACGCTGGGTGAAAACAAACAATATCTCGCCAAAAGCCGCTTATCTATCGCGATGCGAGAGTTTGACTTTGATGACGTAAACAAATTCATCGAAGCCATACTTCGCGGGCATAACCGCTCAATGGTCGAACGAGCACTAGAATCGATGACAACGAATGAGACGTTTTGGTTTAGGGATGTTTATCCCTTTGAAAACCTTAAGCAAAGTATCTTGCCTAAGATTGCGAAAACTAAACGCAGTATTCGCATTTGGAGTGCCGCATGCTCTCATGGACAAGAAGCATACAGTATTGCCATGACTTTATTAGAATACAATCGCCTTAATCCTAGTCTGGCATTCACGAATATGGAAATATTGGCATCTGACATTTCAGACGCAGTGCTCAACACGGCAAAAGCCGGAATATACGATGAACTGTCTGTGTCAAGGGGCTTATCTGCTGAAATGAAGAGCAAGTATTTCAGTCACAATGCTGATAATACTTGGACAATTAAACCGGAAGTTAAGCGACTCGTTACTTTTAAAAAACAGAACTTGTTAGAGAGTTACAGCAGTCAAGGGAGTTTTGACCTTGTTTTTTGTCGAAATGTCTTGATATATTTTGACGACAAAGACAAGGCAAACATCCTGCAAAAAATTTCCGCCCAGTTGCCTGTTGGGGGTATTGTAGTACTTGGTGCTGCGGAGTCGATTCCGAGTAAACAGGACAATTTTAAAATGGAAAAACTGCCACAAGGCCTTTACTACGTGAAGCAATAGCTTTAACGCAGCATTTCCAATCAAAGTATTCCATTCTCAATTACATTTCTGGCATAGGCTTTGCTGACAGGTTACTCATAAGCATTAACAGTGAGTAATCTGATGGCAATAAGTTTAGACAGGCTCGTAGGCTTTCATCACAAAGCGCTGCAAATTCGTTCTGACAAAATGGAAGTGATCGCAGGTAACTTGGCCAACGCAAATACCCCAGGCTACAAAGCTCGCGACATAAATTTTCAGCAAGCAATGAAATCCGCACAGTACGGACAAACTAAACTTACCACGACTCACGAAAAACATATCGAAGCTAGCAAGCAATCGCAGTTTGATATCGACTTCCGTATTCCAGACCAGCCAGATACAGGGGATGGGAATACGGTCGATGTGCAAAAAGAACGAAACGCCTTTTTGGAAACAGGTATGCGCTACCAATCAGGTTTGACTTTGCTTAGTGGTAAGTTTAGCGGCATGAAAAAAGCCCTTAGCAGTGGAGGTCAATAGCCATGAGTTTATTTAATGTAATGAACATTTCTTCAACGGGTATGGCGGCAGAGAATGTCCGTCTGAATACGACGGCGAGTAATATTGCCAATGCAAATAGTGTCAGTAGCAGTTATGAAGACACTTATAAAGCGCGTCATCCCGTTTTTGCAGCTGCCTTAGATAAAGCATCGCATGACATGACAAAAGGAGTGGGGGTGGATGTATTGGGTGTGGTTGAAAGTGAACGTCCCTTGCAAATTGAATACGCCCCACACAACCCAAAGGCCGATGAAAATGGCTACATTTATAAACCCAACGTGAACATTGTCGAAGAAATGGCAGACATGATGTCGGCATCTAAAGCGTATGAAACAAATGTACAAATTGCCGATACGACCAAGCGAATTTTCCAACGCGTATTGCAACTCGGTCAATCTAGATAAGCGCTTTGCTGATTAGAGGATAAATTAATGAACGTACTTGAACAGCGCAGTATAGGTCAGGATTTATATTGGAATACGGAACCAGAAATCCCTGTATCAGATGGCTCAGAGCAAACTCTCAAGCAGGAAGACTTCTTTGCGCTTTTGACCGAACAATTAGCTAATCAGGATCCAACAAAACCTGTGGACAACGATCAAATGGTTGCGCAAATGACTTCGTTTACAACAGCAGACGGTATCTCTCAATTAAATGAGCAATTCACTGCTTTTGCGGCTTCTATGACCTCAAACCAAGCCCTGCAAGCGTCTAGTCTTATTGGGCAAAGTGTGCTTGTGACAGGCAATATTGGTCATAGAGGGACAGAATCAGAGGGTATCTCGGGTGTTATCATTAACGAAGATACTTCTCAAAACACAGAAATACAGGTACTTGATTCGGCTGGTTCGGTTGTGCGAACCATCGATATTGGTACCCAAGCGCCCGGTAATATTTCTTTTAACTGGGACGGCACAGACAACAACGGCAATATTTTGCCACCTGGTGACTACGCCATTCAAGTGCAGGGTAACGTGTTTGGTGAAGCCACCGCTTTACCTACCGCAATCAATCGACACGTCGATAGTGTCAGCATGAGTGGCGCAGGTCAGGGAATCGTTCTCAATTTAGATGGTGATGTAAGCATTAAGCTCGAAGACGTCATCGAAATCGGTAATTCATAGGAGATAAGGCATGTCTTTTAATATAGCGCTAAGTGGTGTATCTGCTTCTCAAAGGGATTTAGATACTACAGCGAACAATATAGCTAACGTCAATACAGTTGGTTTTAAAGAGTCGCGTGCTGAATTTGGTGATGTTTATGCTGCTTCGCTGTTGTCAGCAGGCAGAACAAAAGTTGGTGATGGTGTACTTACCCAAGAAGTCTCACAACAGTTTTCGCAAGGAGCCTTAAATTTTACGAGTAACGCACTCGATATGGCGATTACGGGAAATGGCTTTTTTGCGACAATACCAGAAATTACCTCTCGCGATTTTTCATTCACTCGTGCAGGGCAATTTAAATTAGACAATAACAACTTTGTGGTCAATTCTGTAGGCGACAACCTACTAGGCTTCCCTGTTAACCCCGATGGTACTTCAGCTTCTGTAGCATTAAGTACAACTGTGCCCGTCCGTATTCCAGATTCATCTGGATCACCGACACAAACATCAGAAGTTGATATGCGCTTCAATTTACCAGCGGGTGACGCAGGTAAAGTGGCTGCCGATTTCGATCCTTCTGACCCACTCACCTACAATGCGGCGACATCCGTGACTGTTTACGACTCTCTGGGTGATTCGCATGTAATGACCTATTATTTTATCAAGGACAATGCGCCTGGTGCTGTAAATGAATGGTTCGTAGCGACAGCAGTAGATGATCAACTGGTTGATGTGACCAATAGCGATGGCTCAGATGCAGACCCAGCTACTGCAACTAATACATTAGGTTCGGCTTCAGGCAATCCTGTTACCGCAGCGAAGATGATATTCAGTGAGGGCGGTGATTTTATTGATATTTTGTCTGCTGATGGTGTTAGACCAGCCAGCGGTACATTTATCACCGAAGCCTTGGGGGGAACTATTTTATCGAACGGATCAGATGCGACCCAGCAAATAACGGTTGACTTTAATTTGGACTTGGCCGGCGCTGATCCCAATGAACCCACGCAGTTTGCCTCCGCCTTTGAGGTGACGTCACTCGAGCAAAATGGCCTGCCTGTTGGGCGATTAACGGGGATTGATATTGCGCCCGACGGTTTGGTTCGTGCCACATTTTCAAACGGTACATCAGAGCCTATCGTGCGTGTAGCCTTAGTCAGATTTGCGAATGAACAAGGCTTAACTCAGCAAAGTGGTACGCAGTGGAAGGAGAGCATTGAGTCTGGAGAAGCCCTAGCAGGGGAAGCAACCACTGGTACTTTTGGCGACATCAATTCGTCAGCTCTAGAATCAGCGAATGTCAACTTAACCACAGAGTTGATTGATATGATCATTGCTCAACGAAACTTCCAAGCGAACTCGAGAGCATTGGAAGTCAATAATCAGCTCAATCAGACTATTTTGAATATTCGATAAAGAACAAAATAAAGGGGTCAGAGTAAATTAAAATTAACGGGTGCTCGAATATAAAACTTCGATTGCAAGGATGCAATCGCAGAGCCCCATGGATGGGTTCACGCGTTTTTTATATTCGAGCACCCGTTAATTTTAATTTACTCTGACCCCTTTACTAACTTTGCTAATCCCACCCAAACCTTGGCATTCTATTTGCAAACACCTCAATAACGTCAAAATAATTGACCTTTGAGGCAAGTAGTATGGACAAGTTCCTATACATCGCGGCAAGTGGCGCTAAACAAGATTTAGTCGCGACATCAGTAAGAGCCAATAATCTGGCGAACGCGCAAACCAACGGCTTTAAAGCACAGTTGGAGCAGGCCAGGGCAATGCCGGCTTTCGGCGAAGGTTTGCCGTCTCGCGTATTTAGTATGACAGAAAGTCCCACCAACAATTATGAAGGTGGTGCCATGATTACCACCGACCGTCCGCTCGATGTCGCTGTTCAAGGCGATGGATGGTTTAGTGTACAAACACCTCAAGGAGAGGAAGCCCTCACTCGAAATGGCAATTTTAACATTGCCGCCAATGGTGCCTTACAAGATGCATCTGGCAATTTAGTTATGGGAGAAAACGGACCATTATTTTTACCCGTTCCACTGGCAAATGTTTCGATAGCGAATGACGGGACTATTTCAGCAAGACTTCAGGGAGCGCCTGAAAATGCAGTAGAAGAGGTCGGTCGCCTAAAACTCACTAAACCAGCCAACGACGCTATCAAACGCAGAGAAGATGGCTTGTTCGAACTCAAGTCGGGTGATATCGCTGCACAAGATATTGGTGTGCAAGTGCGATCCGGCATGCTCGAAGGCTCAAATGTTAACGCGGTGGAAGAAATGGTAGAAATGATTTCACTGCAGCGGCATTACGAAATGCAAGTTAAGTTAATGCGAAAAGCCGACCAGCTTTCTATGCGCGGTAACCAATTACTCAGAATATTTTAAACGCGATTTTTACGAATTTTATCATAGCGAGCGTGGCTCGCGGAGGTACTTAATATGCATCCGGCTTTATGGATCAGTAAAACAGGACTTGATGCGGCACAAACCGACGTATCAACCGTTTCAAATAACTTGGCGAACGCCAGTACAGTGGGGTTTAAAAAGGATCGCGCGATTTTTGAGGATTTGTTGTATCAAAACATTAATCAGCCCGGTGGCTTATCATCTGCCGATACCGAGTTGCCTTCTGGTTTAATGTTAGGCGCAGGTTCAAAAGTAGTCGCGACACAAAAAACACACACTCAAGGGAATTTGCTAACGACTGACAATGCCCTTGATTTGTCGATTCAAGGTCGTGGTTTTTTTGAAGTGCAAATGCCTGATGGCAGCGCGTCTTATACACGTAATGGCCAATTTACCCTAAATGACCAAGGACAAATGGTGACGCCAGGCGCAGGTTACTTACTGCAACCGGTTATCACGCTACCGCCTGACGCTCAGCAAATTACGATCTCACAAGACGGACAAGTAGCAGCACAATTGCGCGGTGAAGCAGAGCCGCAAATACTTGGGCAAATCAATATCACAGACTTTATAAACCCAGTTGGACTTCAGCCAATCGGTCAAAATCTCTATGTAGAGACAGCAGTTTCTGGCGCTCCATTGCAGGGTGTGCCTGGTTTAGAAGGTTTTGGTGGTATCGCACAAGGCACACTTGAAACATCGAATGTGAATGTCACAGAAGAACTCGTCAATCTGATTGAGAGCCAACGGCTGTACGAAATGAACTCCAAAGTGATCTCGTCGGTTGATCAGATGCTTGGGCAAGTGATTCAGCAGCTATAAACATGATGGGAGAAATAACGATGCAGTATTTTCCTAACAAATTTGTGATACGGGCGATTTTGATGGTCTGCATGATGGCCGCGCTGTCTGCATGTAATAGCACGAGTGCACCAGCCGTGAGAGCCGACGACCCTTTTTATGCACCCGCTTCTCCCATTTACAAACGCGCTGAAATAGCCGAAAACGGCAGCTTGTTTTCGGCCAGTTTAGCTAATAGTTTGTACTCCGATGTTAAAGCACGAAGAGTCGGAGATATCATTACCGTGACCCTGCGCGAAAACACTAACGCGAGTAAAAGTGCAGGCACCAGCTCGTCAAAAGAATCTACCATGGATGTAAACCCCATTATCGGCCTAGGCGCTAACCCTGTGCGTATTGGTAATGAAACGATCCAATTAGGCATGAATTCTACCAATGATTTTAGTGGTGATGCGCAAGCCAATCAAAGTAATAGCTTACAAGGCAACATTTCTGTTTCCGTGGTTGAGGTTCTCCCCAACCAGAATTTAGTGATCCGCGGTGAAAAATGGCTAACCTTAAACAGTGGCGATGAGTATATTCGTCTTACAGGGGTGATTCGTCCGGCTGATGTCTCGCCATCCAATGAAATTCAATCAAACAAAATCGCGAATGCACGTATTCAGTACAGTGGTACGGGTAGCTTTGCTCGAGCACAAGAGAAAGGGTGGTTGACGAAATTTTTTGCCTCTGAGTGGTGGCCACTATGAATTTGCATCGCAGTTTGGCTTGGTTTGCTTTAGCGGCGAGCTTGCTCGTTTCATCATCAGTCGTTAGTGCACAACGAATAAAAGATTTAGCCAGTGTCCAAGGGGTACGCTCAAATCAGTTAGTTGGTTATGGTTTAGTGGTAGGTTTACCTGGCACCGGCGAAACAAGCCCTTTTACTGAACAGTCATTTAGAACCATGTTAAGTAATTTTGGGATAAGCCTAGATAGCAATGTTGCACCGAAAATAAAAAATGTAGCAGCGGTTGCTGTTCATGCCGAGTTACCGGCTTTTGCCAAACCTGGACAGACGATTGATATTACTGTGTCGTCTATTGGTGAGGCTGCAAGTTTACAAGGTGGCACTTTGCTACAGACCTTCTTAAAAGGCTTAGACGGTGAAATCTATGCGGTAGCGCAGGGATCCTTGGTTGTGTCTGGTTTTGGCGCGCAGGGTAATGATGGCTCTCGCATTGTGTCAAACACGCCCACGGTCGGCACGATTGCTAACGGTGCGGTTGTTGAACGCAGTGTGGCCAGCGGTTTCATGCAAAATGACTACTTAACACTAAACCTAAACAACCCAGATTTCTCTACTGCGCAAGCGATGTCCGATGAAATAAATCGCCGCTTGGGCGCTGATCCGTCGAAAGGTTATGCCATCGCTACCCCCCTAGATGCTGCTTCGGTTCGGGTAACTGCCCCGCGTGACGTTGGTCAGCGCATAGGGTTTTTAGCAACCATTGAAAATTTTGAATTTACCCCAGCTAAAGCCCCCGCGCGTATAGTCATTAATAGTCGTACCGGCACCATTGTGGTGGGGCAAGATGTGCGACTACTGCCTGCAGCGATTACACATGGCGGCCTCACTGTAACCATTAGCGAAAATGTCGATATCAATCAGCCAAACCCGCTTGCAGGTGGCGATACAGTTGTTGCCGCTCGTTCTATTGTTGATGTGGATTTGGGTGATAGCCGAATGTTTACTTTTGACCCTGGTGTTAGCTTAGAAACGCTCGTACGAGCCGTCAACGAAATCGGCGCAGCACCGGGGGACTTAATGGCGATTCTCGAGGCCTTGCGACAAGCTGGCGCGCTGCACGGTGAACTCATTGTTATTTAGTATGTATTCAGCATCTTTTATGTCGTGAGGAAGCAATGGATTTAACTAATAATGTGAAGTCTCAGCTAGAAATGTCTCGAAGTGTGCATGACCTAAATGGTTTGGACTCGCTTCGAGCGGCTGCGCAAAAAGGTGACAAAGGTGCGCTAGAAGAAGCCGCCAAGCAATTTGAAGCTATTTTCGTTCAAATGCTTCTTAAATCAATGCGTAAAGGCCAAGAAGCGCTTGCCGATGCGGATAGCCCCTTTAATTCGGAACAAGTTAAGTTTTACCGTGATATGCACGATCAGCAATTGGCAACAGACCTATCGACCAAAGGTAGTTTAGGTTTGGCGGATTTAATTGTGCAACAAATGAGTTTAGACGGTTCAGTTATGCCTGCCAGTGCTGTTCGCAGCGACGGTAACGTGTCGGTGTTGAATAGGCATCAGGTCATGTTGCGTGAAGCGGCTGAAAATACAGTACTCGGCAACAGTCGAAGTGCGGAAATTGGGGCGACAAAACAAGCTGCATTTACCTCTCCAGCAAACTTTGTAGAAAGCTTGTATCCACATGCGAAAGCTGCGGCTGAGCGCTTGGGGATCGATCCAAAAGCCTTGTTGGCGCAAGCCGCAGTCGAAACAGGGTGGGGTAAATATGTGATGCATCAGAGCGATGGTCAAAACGCCCACAATCTCTTCGGTATAAAAGCTGATAAACGCTGGCATGGCGACAAAGTCACCGTTGACACCATTGAGTTCAACAAAGATATTCCTGAAAAACAACAAGCGTCTTTCCGAAGTTATCAAAACTTTGAAGCCTCGCTTCACGATTATGTAGATTTTGTTTCTGATAATCCACGTTACAAAGACGCACTTTCAAAAACCGACAGTCCGCAATCCTATTTTGAAGCCTTGCAGGCCGCAGGTTATGCGACAGATCCTAACTATGCCAACAAAATCATGTCGGTGTATCAAGGTTCAACCATGAATGAGTTACTTCCATGATAAGAGATGCAAGCCTTTACACGCTCGCCACGTCTGGCCTAAATGCTAGTGCCAAATTACTGGCGACAACCGGTAACAACATAGCAAACGTAAACAGCGAAGGCTATGTGCGCGAACGAACAGAATTTACCTCGCGTTTAAATGGTGGTGTTGATTTTGGTTTTACGGATCGTGTTTTAGATATCTTTGCCCAAAATCAATTGCGCAGAGATACTAGTCAACTTGGCGAAACACAGGCTTTTTTTGATCGCGTAGAAAGTTTGGACAATGTACTGGCGAGCGAAGCAAATAGTATTTCAGGATCCATATCGCGCTTTTTTGATGCTATTCAAACCGCGACAGATGATCCAACCAATATGCCTTCACGCGATTCAGTGATTGGAGAAGCACAAGGTTTACTCAATAGAATTAATCAGTTAGGTGACTTTTTTAGAATTAAAGAGACAGAAGTAGAACAACAAATCGAAGCCTCAGTCAATGTGGCGAATGGCCTGATCCGCCAAATAGGCAATTTAAACGAGGCGATACAAGTTGCACAAGGTAACAGCAACGTGGATACCCCTACGGCTTTGCTCAACCAGCGTGATGAAGCTATTTTGGAACTTGCAGACTTGGTCGCGATTGATGTTAGGCGAAGCTCTAATCGCGACGAAGGGGTAGTGATCAACCTAAAAACGGGTGAATCACTCGTGTTGGCTGACGGCAACTTCAATATTTTTAGCATAGGCGGCGAGCCGGATTTTACCAATCGACAGTTAGAACTATCGACCGACTTTGCACAATTGAGTAAAAACGATACCACTATCAATATTCTTGAACAAAACTTAGGTGGCGCCCTTGGCGGTATTTTTACCTACCGCGAGCAGGTGCTTGAACCCGCTGAGCGGAACTTAGGTAAAATGGCTACGGTGATGGCAAGTGTAATTAACCGGCAAAACCGTGAGGGCATGGACTTAGATCAGCAACTTGGTCGCGATATCTTCCAAATTGATAATTTTAGGGGTATTAACTACCCAGACAACAGTAGTTTAGCCTTGGATATTGAAGGACGTTTTGCGCAGTGGGACTCGCAAAACATCACTAACAACGACTACAAAATCACGGTACTTACTGCACCTGCTGGTGTACCTGCTACCTTTGATATCGAAGTTGAAGCACTCAAAAGTGATGGCAGCCCAGAAATAGACGAAAACGGCAACCCGATCACCCAAATTACGACAATAACGGCGGCACCTGGTGAGTTTAATAGCATTATTGGTGGGATTCAGGTCGAATTAGCCAGCGGCAGTAGTTATGCAGTGGGTGATGCCTTTTTACTTCAGCCCACTAGATTTGCTGCGTCAAGCATTAGTTTGGCAACCACGCGTGGGGAAGACTTAGCTTTTGCAAAACCGCTTCGCATCGATGCAAGCATTGACAACCTCGGCACAGGCGTATTGAGTCAAACGAGAATTTCTAATTCTAATGTGGATTTGAGCTTTAGCAGTCTCAATGCCTCAGCATTTGACGGTAATGGCGGTATACAGGATGTGAGTACATCACCATCGCCGACGTTTGGTGCACCCGTTGGCGTGCGCTTTACCTCAGGCAATGAGTATGAAGTACTTGATAGCAATAACAATGTCATTACTACTGTATCGGGCGTCTCGAATTTAAACAACTTGATCGCCCAGGCTAAATCAAGTGGTGTACCCGCTTGGCCCGCTGAATTTGCGGCCTTAAATGATTACCCAGGTTATGACTTTTCTTTACAAGGAAATCCCCAAGCTGGCGACGAGTTTACGATTAGTTACAACACCAACGGCGTGAACGACAATCGCAATGCATTGGAACTTGCCGAACTTCAACAAAATGGTTTTGTCAGACAGAGCAACTCGACTATTGGTAATTTAGTCAGTTTCAACGAAGCCTATGCCACCATTGTTGGGCAAGTGGGTTCAGCCACATCTGCCTCTAAGATCGACCTCGAAGCTGCGCGCGTGATGCATGTGCAGTCCAGTGAGTGGTTCGAGTCGACAGCTGGTGTGAGCTTAGACGAAGAAGCCGCCAATCTTATACAGTTTCAACAAAGCTATGCGGCGGCTGCGCGAATTTTGAGTTCTGCGCAAGAGATGTTTCAAACAATATTACAAGTTGCTCGGTAGAGGTATTGTAGTGAAAAGCGATGTTATGCATCAAGACTACAGTTTGCAAAAACGCTGCAAGTTCATTCATGGACACTTAAATTTTTCGTCCGTGAAAAATATATCTCTGCAAACCGCAGTCTTGAGCCAAGAACTGGCGCTTGACGCTACTTTGGGGGATAGGAGAAATTTATGCGCGTGACAACGAATCTAATCTTTGATCAGAATTTTAGAGCGATAAATACCAGCCAAGGACAATTGTCTGATATACAAACGCAACTCGCCAGTGGGCGTAAGTTACTGCGCCCTTCTGATGATCCTGTGGGGGCAGTACAAGTCATCCGTTTGACAGAAGAGATTGACAAAACAGTTCAATATCGACGCAACATCGATTTAGCGACAAACAACCTTGAGCTGCAAGATACCACCATGCGCAGTATCAATGAGATTGTGAACCGCGGACGAGTATTAGTCGTGCAGGCAGGAAATGGCATAGTATCTAGAGAAGATAGACGCGCACTGGCATCAGAAATTGAACAAATAAGAAATCAAGTCGTCGATTTAATGAATACGCAAAATGCTAGCGGCGAGTATATTTTTGCCGGTTTCCAGTCAAGAGAGCAGGCATTCGTATTTAATCCGGGTAATGCAAGCAATCCAATTCAGTTTCAGGGAGACGATGGCATAAATTCAATGCAATTGTCTGATAGTGTCTCGATACAGACGACTGTTTCAGGTAAAACCCTGTTTGAAGATGTAAAAGCCCGATTAGATATTCACAATATTTCAAACGCTGGCTTTACTTTTAACGGTTTTGACATGCAAAGTCAGGATGATTTTGATGTATTTCATCAACAGAATTACTCAGCAGTCAACCCTGCAAACAACCAATATCAACTTGAATTACTTGCAGGTAATCAAGTGCAAGTCACTAACTTAGGAACTGGCGCCGTAGTGGGGAATGTCCCCTATGTTGCAGGGCAAGCAACCGTGTTTGAAGGCTTGTCTTTTGATATTCAAGGACCTGTCGGCAGTACATTAGATTTTGATTTACAGCCACCAGATAAACAAAATTTGGCAGAAACCCTGCACCGCATGTCGTTGGCACTCAATGATCCGAATATTTCGGATTACCAATATCAGCAAGAAATCCGTAATGCCTTAGTCGGCCTCGACAATGGCTTAGAAAAAATGGCGCGAGAAAACTCATCGGTTGGCGCAAGGTTAAATATTGCCGAATCAGTGTTAGGCTCTTTACTTGACAATGACGTAGCCAACCAAAAAGCAAGATCTGCCATACAAGACGTTGACTATGCCGAAGCCTCAGCGGAATTTTCAAAACAGGAAACCGCATTGAGTGCAGCCTTTGCCTCATTCCCTCGTGTAGCCGGCTTGTCATTGTTTGATTTTATTTAGGCTCCTTGAATCCATAAGTTATTCATGGCCATTACTTCAGATTATTCAGAGTTACTACTGATAATTATTCAGTCGATTTTTCTAGGCGAAATGTGTTACCTTACCTATATGTAAGGAATTATAAGTTTGGTAACCATGAGTCAAGCAACAGTTACATCTAAAGGGCAGATTACTATCCCAGTTACTGTAAGAGCGAATATGAAGCTGGATGCAGGCGACAAGGTCGAGTTTATTGATATGGGTGATGGTCAGTATCAAATGATTGCTGTCACACGAGAAGTTCGTACGTTGAAAGGCCTCTTTAAATCGGATCGCGTCGTCAGTATCGACGAAATGAATGATGCTATTGAGGCGAGCGCGTCTGCATGATCGGTATTGATACAAATATACTCATTCGGTATTTGGCGCAAGACGACAAAGCGCAAGCTTTATTGGCGTCAACGTTGATAGAAGAAAAATTGACTGCTAACACTCCAGGTTTTATATCAATGATCACCTTGGTTGAAATTACTTGGGTGTTGCAGAAATGTTACCGCGCCTCAAAAAATGATTTATGCAGTACAATTAAGATGATTTTAGAAACCAAGCAGTTTCAAGTTGAACGCGCCGAATCGTGTTATCGGGCATTAAAATTATTTGAAATGGGTAGTGGCGATTTTTCAGATGCCCTAATTTCATCAATCAGTAAAGATGCCGGTTGTTCATGCGTAATGACTTTCGATAAGAAAGCGCAATCAGTTGGTATGGAATTGTTGTCCAATTAGGGAAGAGTAAACAAACCAATACGCTAAATAACCTAAACTCGGGATAAGCAACTCCGTCCAGCAGCGTCCTAAATCCCAATCTCCGCCTTGCTCAATCTTGAAATAGTTCGTTATTCCTTTGCTTGAGCGCCTTGATATCCAGCTTTAGCCCACTACTGGATAGTGGATTAAACAAATGAACAATAAATTCATGCGTTTGCAAACTTGCTTATCCAGAGTTCAGGTTAAATACTAACGGTCATCACATGTAGCCTTCTCAACGACAATAATTTCGTTATTTTCTGCAAAACACCCATTGGAAAAACGTAAAACAAAACTCAATTTCAGATGAGCTTATAGCTAGTCTATCGCGTTACTAATCAAACTATGAATTGACGTGTCATTGTCGCCCTCCAAAAAGTCTTTTACTCCAGCGAGTTTCCCTTTTTTATTATTAAAAGCGCAAAAGATTGGTTTTTATTTGTATCGAACAATATAAAATTCTTGACAAAGTAAATACTGAATTTATTATATATGTATCGAACGATATATAAATAAGTAGAGTAGATATACTTATAAAAATTTTAAAACTAACAACTAAGGATACAAGTATGAGTATTTCCGCAATTAAAAGCGTAATGCAAAACCTAATGAACTCGGCAGCATCAAATTTCGATCATGACGCGCTAGATAAAATTTACCATGATGACATGCGAATTCTGATGATTGATGCGAATGGCAATGTAAATCATTCGGATAAACCCAATTTTATGGCGACGTTTAAGTCTATGCATGACCAAGGTATAGAGGTGAACACGTGGGCAGAGTACAACGATATCAGTGTTGATGGCGACAACGCCCATGTGCTGATCACCCGTAAAAATAAGCTAGCAGGTTACGACGCTTTGTTGGTGTTGAGTATCGATTTCGTTTTCGAGAGCGAGCGCTGGCAGATTACGCGCGAAGTCATTTTTGTGCGACCTGATACAGGGGACTATCCCGGTGAAGACAACAAAGCGAGCTTTATGAGCGACGCAGATTAATAAAAAGTTTTTTTTAATTTCATTCAATGGAGATTCTCACTATGCGCTTAGCAAAGCTCTTTTTCTTATTGGTATTTGCCTCAAGTTCTTCGATGGCAAGCACGAAACAAGAGGTGATTCAAAGCCTTCATGATTTCAATGACTTATTCAATGAGTATACGGTGTCTAAAAATGTAGAAGGCTTAGTCAACCTTTACGCAGACGACACGCTATGGATTGAGCAAAACAAACCAGCAGTTCAAGGAAAAGAACCTGTTCGTCAAACCTTTGCTTTCCTCGCTTCCAAGAATGCGGTAAATGATCATCACATCGACAAACTTGTTGTTTCTGATGATGGTTCTCTCGCAGTTATGGTGGGCACAGCTATTGTTAAAGTCGAAGAGTTTAACTTAGACACGACAGGTACCTTTCTCTTTGTTTTAAAACCTCACAAAGGTAGTTGGAAAATTGTCACCGATATGTGGCACCAACATCTTCCTCCAAAACAGCCATAACCACTATGGCTAGCCGACAGCCTTAATATTTCTTATACTCTCTGGGATTGGGCTATAGCCTGTTGAATGTTTTATGGAGAACAAAATGAAATCGATGCGCACTACTGCTGCCGTAGCCGTCGAACCTGGAAAACCCTTAGAGATCATGGAAGTCAATCTTGAACTTCCTAAAGCGGGCGAAGTCCTTGTAGAAATCAAAGCGACAGGCATTTGCCACACTGATGAATTTACTCGCTCAGGCGCAAACAAAGGCGGGAATTTCCCCGTTATCTTAGGGCATGAAGGGGCAGGCGTTGTTGTCGCTGTTGGAGAAAATGTAAGCACCTTAAAACCGGGTGACCATGTGATCCCGCTCTATGCGCCCGAATGCCGACAATGTCATGCCTGTACGACAGGCAAAACGAACATGTGTACCGCCATTCGTCGCAACCAAGACAAAGGCCTGTTACCCGATGGAACCACGCGTTTCTCGATGCTAGACGGTACGCCCATCCATCATTATATGGGGTGCTCAACTTTTGCCAATCATACGGTTGTAGCAGAAATTTCACTTGCTAAGATCCGCAAAGATGCGCCTTTTGATAAAATCTGTTATGTCGGATGTGGGGTCACTACAGGTGTAGGTGCAGTGATCAATACGGCTGGTGTGGAAGTGGGATCGACAACCGCGGTTTTCGGTCTTGGTGGAATTGGCCTGAACGTTATTCAAGGTCTTCGCATGGCAGGTGCGGATATGATTATCGGTGTGGATTTGAACAACGATAAAAGGGAGATTGCTGAAAAGTTTGGCATGACCCATTTTGTTAACCCCGCTGAACTAGACGGTCAATCTGTATCTGAAGCGATCATTGAAATGAGCAAAACTGAAGAAGATGATTGGGGCGGTGTTGATTACACATTTGAATCAACCGGCAACGTTCACGTTATGGAAGAAGCACTAAAAGCGGCGCACCGTGGTTGGGGCGAATCTATTGTGATTGGCGTTCCGCCTTCAGGTCAAAAACTAGCTGCGGAACCTATTCAGCTGTTGACGGGGCGCGTCTGGAAAGGTACGTCGTTTGGTGGTGTAAGAGGACGTACAGAGGTACCCAAATACGTAGATTGGTATATGGATGGTAAGATTGAGATTGACTCAATGATTACACATATAATGCCGCTTGAAGATATTAACAAAGCTTTTGACCTGATGCATGCAGGGGAAAGTATACGCAGTGTGGTGACATTCGAATGACTTTAGAAACACTTTCAGCCATCCGTTCTCATGGTGGCACGCAAACTTTATATAGACATATGTCCACGTCAACCAAGACGCCCATGGAGTTCTCTGTTTTCGTACCAGACCATGAAGACGGGGCAAAACTGCCTGTCATTTGGTTCTTATCTGGCTTGACCTGCACACCCGCAAATGTAACAGAAAAAGGCGAGTTTCGAGCAGCTTGCGCTCGTCATGGCTTCATTTTTGTTGCGCCTGATACCTCACCACGCGGTGATGGTGTGCCTGATGACGCAGAGGCCGCACGCGACTTTGGCCTTGCGGCTGGGTTTTACGTTAATGCTACTCGGGCACCGTTTTCTGAGCATTACCATATGCGTGATTATATTGAAACTGAATTGCCTGATGTCATTGCACGTGAATTGCCCTGTGCCGATATGTCGCGCCAGTCTATCATGGGTCATTCTATGGGAGGGCACGGTGCATTGACCGTCGGTCTGCGCAATCCCGACCGCTTTAAAGCGGTGTCAGCGTTTGCGCCAATCAACTCGACGATCAATTGTCCATGGGGACAGAAAGCGATGGCCGGTTATCTCGGGGATGATCAATCCAAGTGGGAAGAATACGATGCCTGTGCGCTGATCAAAAATGGCGCGCGCTTGCCCGACATTCTCGTCGATCAAGGCGCGGCAGATGAATACATCGAAACAGAGCTAAAACCTGATTTATTGCGAGATGCGTGCGCAGAAGCAGGACAGCCTCTAACACTGCGAATTCATGATGGCTATAATCACGGCTATTACTTTGTGTCGACATTCATGAATGATCATATCGAGTGGCACGCTGAACGACTGTGACAATTTATGCTTTATTGGAAGCAATTACGCTAAGAGTAAGAAAGTTTTTTAATTTTTTTTACTACTAAAAAAATGAATACTCTTAGGTCAGTTTACTATCTAAGCCCCTCCTAAATAAGCGCTTTTAGCTAAGCGCTACTACAGTTCAAATTTTAAAAGCGGCAAAATCTTGCCGCTTTTTTTGTTTTTTTTGCATTTTTGTTTAAAGGGATTTTGAAGAACGTCGATAACCTTTTACGAGAGAGCCAGTACATACACTTTTTAAAAACTAGAAAGTGATGTTCTACAATTTGTAATAATTCACCGGAGTTCGTCCGGCTGCCAGCAAGCGCTGGACTGAGAGTGTAGGAGAGACTTATGTCACTTTATGTAAATACAAACGTGTCGGCGTTAAATGCCCAGCGTCAGCTATTCAATTCACAGAATTCTTTGGGCACGTCTTTCGAGCGTTTGTCTTCAGGTTTGCGTATTAACCGTGCTTCAGACGATGCTGCTGGTTTGCAGATTTCTGATCGTATGACTTCTCAAATCAATGGACTTAATCAAGCTGTTAGAAATGCGAACGATGCTATTTCTTTAACTCAAACTGCTGAAGGTGCTTTGGGTGAGACAACGAATGCATTGCAACGTATTCGTCAATTAGCGATTCAATCACAAAATGGTATTAATACCGCGGACGACCGTACTGCGCTTCAAGAAGAAGTATCAGCACTTAAAACTGAAATCACACGTATTTCAGACACCACGCAATTTAACGACCGTAACATTCTAGACGGTACATTAGCGGCTTCGTTCCTTGTTGGATCGAATGCTGGTCAAAAAATCGATGTTACTCTAACCACTGACTTTGATGCGACGGGCTTAGGTATTAATGCCTTAACGGTTGCTACCTCAGGTGATGCCAGTGCTGCTATTGCTTCCATCGATGCGGCGCTTTCCACTGTTGGTGCAAATAGAGCTGATTTAGGTGCCTTGACTAACCGTTTCCAATCAACTATCCGTAACCTGTCTAACGTCACAGAAAACGTTTCAGCTGCACGTTCGCGTATCCAAGATACTGACTTTGCATCAGAAACTGCAAACTTGACGCGTAATCAGATTCTTCAGCAGGCAAGCACAACCGTACTATCACAAGCGAATCAGCGTCCTCAGGCCGCGCTTCAGCTTCTTGGTTAAGCCTTACTGACCCTACTGTTTGGGGAATGAAGCCAGGAGGTAGTACTAGCTTACACTAGCCAAACAGACAAGAGTTTGCCCACTCTTTCAAAAATGGGCGGTCGGCCAGGCAATCAGCCTGGCCACATAAGTACCTGTCAAATAAGTATTTTTCAAATAATTTAGAAAATCTCTAAAGGTTTTTCTGTATCTGTTCGATAACAAAATTAAGCAAGCTGATACAAAGCAAGTAATTAAATAATAAAAACCAGTTTGTATTAATAATAAAAGCAAAAACAAAGCGTTGAATCGTTAGGAGAATCAATCAAACCTCACTGGTGCTTGCCACTGGCGACGGTCAAACATTGCCTGCTAACAATGATATTAACGTCAAGAAGTAAAAAGTATTAAGTAAAGAATTTAGTTGATGGGAAAGTAACTAAACTGCCGACTGACAGGAATGACGCCAGGAGGTAGTGAGAGGTATGAGGTCTGGAACACCATACCCGCCCGTCAGCATAGAGCTTTCGCTCTTAGTTACAGCTTTCATGCTCCGTTATCTAGTGTTGATAACGAATGAATCAGTCCCTGATTCTTAAGTATTGGAAAGCACGTTATGTGCCAATTTTATTAAAAAGTGCTCAAAATAAAAACAATAGAGCAAACAGAGAAAATCGTTAGGAGTAACTTATGTCACTTTTTGTAAATACTAATGTCTCGTCCTTGAGCGCAAGACGCTACATGACAGACACAACCACAAATTTAAATACCGCCTTTGAAAGGTTGTCTTCAGGCTTGCGAATAAACAGCGCGAAAGACGACGCGGCAGGTTTACAGATTTCAAATCGCATGACTTCGCAGATCATGGGCTTGGATCAGGCAGTTAGAAATGCCAACGATGGTATTTCACTTGCTCAAACGGTAGAAGGTGCCTTGCAAGAAACCACTACTGCTTTACAAAGAATACGCGTGTTAGCCATTCAGAGTCAAAATGGTATTAATACCGTTGAAGATAGGCAGGCACTGCAAAAAGAAGTGTCGGCATTAAAAGTCGAGATCTCTCGAATTGCCTCCACTACTCAATTCGCGGGGGTAGACGTACTTGACGGCACTTATTCGGCAAAATTCTTAGTAGGCGCGAATGCTGGGCAGACGATCAGTATCAATGTGAGCCGTGCTAATGGCTTTGGTTACAGCGGTTTGTTCGGAGCTTTTACACTAACTGTGTCTACACCTGGAGATGCTTCTGCTTCTTTGCAGGAAATTGATGACGCTATTGCTGTAGTGGATGGAAAACGCGCTGATCTTGGTGCGATTCAAAATAGGTTCCAGTCAACGATTCGAAACTTATCAAACATTAGCGAAAATGTATCAGCGGCAAGATCGCGCATCAGAGATACAGATTTTGCCGCAGAAACGGCAAGTTTGACTCGCTTGCAAATTATTCAGCAGGCAAGTACGAGTATATTGACGCAGGCAAATCAAAGACCTCAAGCGGCTTTGAGCTTGTTACAAGGATAATCTAAAAACAATAGAAATTAGCTTCTAAGGTAATAATTATTATAGGTTTTGACGGCTTGAGAGGCCCTCTCCGTGCCAAGGAAGGCACTTACTTAAGAAGCATAAGTAGTAAAAAGTCGACTAACAAGACTGAGAGTGTAGGATTTGGTTGAGAGGCCAGTATACGTTCTACAATCCTGCCAGTCGACGAAAAGAGTTTGCTCCATCTCCTAACGTGAGCAAGTTGGCTGGGCCGCCCCATGGCTCAGCCTTTTTTCAAATCTTCCCTTTTTCAAAAGCAAGTCACATACCAACTTTTTTTGAACAGTTAAAAATCCTTTGTTGATATTGTTGTGTTCGCGGCGAGATTATATTTGGAAGCCCCCTTCCTCTCCATTATCGTAAAATCGCTGCGAGTATATCCATATACGCTTTGATCTGTTATCCATGAAAAATAAATTTTGCGACAAAGCAGAGGAAGGGGCTTCCAAGCATAATCTCTCTGAGTTGTTTGCATACCAACAAATAAAAAATAGCCATTCCAACAATCCCTTTTCAGCACAAATTCATACCCTTGAAAATCTATTTATTGATGCTTTTTAGGCGTTTTTTGAATTTTTATTTGGCTTAAAATTAAATAAAAAACAAAGAGATAAAAATTATTTTATTTTTTTTGAGAAATTCCCTAAAGCTTCTTTAGTCCCTGTCGATAACTATAGTTGAGGGATAAATCATTTAAAAAACGGTTTATCTAAATGAGGTCATGGTTTTAGGCGTAGTGAACCTAAAACACACACAAAAGAAAAGTAGTCAGAAATTTGTCGCAAATTGGCGGCTCTCTCACAAATTTTTGGCTTTTGGAGGTAGTATGTCATTAACTGTAAACACAAATATCAGTGCGATTAACGCACAACGTCAACTTTTTGATTCAAGCAACGCGTTAAATAAATCGTTTGAGCGTTTATCGTCTGGATTTCGTATTAATAGTGCAGCTGATGATGCTGCCGGTCTACAAATCTCAGATAAGCTTACTGCGCAAATTAACGGTTTGAACGAAGCAGTAAGAAACGCAAATGACGGTATTTCGTTAACTCAAACGGCGGAAGGTGCTCTAGGCGAAACGACAAACGCGCTACAACGCATTCGTCAATTAGCGGTTCAATCTCAAAATGGTATTAACACCGCCGCGGATCGCACTGCACTCAATCGTGAAGTATCAGCGCTTAAGCTTGAAATTTCTCGTATCGCTACGACAACCGAGTTCAACGGACAAAACATATTTAGCGGAACCTATAACTCTAGCTTTTTGGTGGGCGCCAATGCAGGTCAAAAAGTCAATGTCGATTTACGTGCTGCTGCTATTCCTACCGCTGGGTTTAGCGCGACAGGTTTAGGTGTCAATGCGGTGGCGGTAGACACTTCAGCTAATGCCTCAGGCGCACTGACTACGATAGATAATGCGATATCAGCAGTAGGTACTATTCGTGCGAGCCTTGGTGCGGTTGAAAACCGTTTTCAATCAAGTATTCGAAACATCAGTAACGTGAGTGAGAATTTATCGGCTGCACGTTCGCGTATTCAAGATACCGATTTTGCAGCAGAAACGGCAAGTTTAACTAAAAACCAAATTTTACAACAAGCTTCGTTGTCAGTGTTAAGTCAAGCCAACCAACGCCCACAAATAGCCTTGTCTCTACTCGGTTAGGTCTGGTTCAGGCTTAAGGGTTTTGTAACAGTTGCGTTGAACGGGCGGGTCACCAGCAGTATCGGTGATGCCGCTCCTCATTTTTCAGTAGGAGTGTATTATGGATATCGTAAACACCAGAATTGGACAAGCAGTTGCAAGGGATGCAGCGACGTCAATTAATGAAAAATCATTTGTAAGCAGTAATCTCGTCGGCTTTCAAACAGGGGCGAGTCAACATAGTGCGGGAGATAATCCTGTCGCTATGCAGCAGGTGAAATTTGTTGACAAATCTGTCGCTGAACTTCCTCAAAAGCAAGCTATCGAAAAAAAGCTTAAAGAAAATTTGAGTAATGCCGATACCAAAGCGAGAGAGGAAAATGTAGACATTTCTGAGGCAATCGGAAGTGTCACTGAATTTTTGCGAACAACAGGCACAGAACTTGCGTTTTCGGTTGATAGTGATACGTCAAAGCAAGTTGTGACGGTCAAAGACAAAGCGTCAGGCGATGTTATCCGGCAAATCCCTTCCGAGGAAGTGCTTGATTTTGCCGCAAGAGTTCAAGAGTTAGCCGCCGATCCAACCAACACGGTTGGTATCATCATAAATGGGCGGGCATAATATGAGGTGATTTATGTCGATTCAATCCTTAGGTGTAGGCTCAGGTCTTGATCTGGAGTCTTTAGTACAACAGCTATTGTCTGCCGAGCGCGGGCCTAAGCTACAAAGATTGAATCGACAAGAATCCGCCCTCGAAGCGGAAATTTCTGCTGTTGGACAAGTCAAATCAAAACTATCTGAATTTGAAGATGCGTTAAAAGCATTACAAGACGTAAATAACCTTTCTGGGCGAGAGCCTACCATCGAAAACCCAAGTGAAAACATTTCGCCTTTTACCGCCACACCAGGTAACGACGCTGTACCCGGCAATTATCAAATAGCGGTGACTCAGCTTGCCAGTGGCAGCCGTGTTGAGACGGCAGAAGCGCTCAATGGTGGCTTTGCTAGTGCTGATGATGTTGTCTTGTCGGCAGGGAGTGCGGATTTAACCTTTAAAATCGGTGACAGTGGCGACGAGTTTACGATTTCTATAGCGGCAGGCACGACCTTATCGGAATTGCGCGACCAAATTAACGCCGACGAAAACAATTTTGGGGTCAATGTAAATGTCATTAACACTGGCACCACCGATGGTGGCACGCGCTTGGTGTTCTCATCTGATGTCACGGGTGATGGCAATGATCTCAAAATCATAAATACCAATAACAATGCAGAGTTAAATCGTATCAGTACCACTGATTCGAGTGAAACAGCCACGTATTTGACGCCAGTAATAAATGCACAAAATGCTATTGCTAGCATTGATGGAATAGAAGTGCAAAGTGATACCAATACCTTTGAGAACGCCATACAAAGTATTCGCTTTGATGTGAGCCAGTTGTCAGAAAAAGACGCGAGCGACAATCCGATTGCCTCGACCTTAACTGTGGGCTTTGATGTTGAGGGTTTAGAAGAGAATATTCGTACTTTTGTCGATAAATACAACCAACTATACGACGAGCTTGATCGCCTGAGTAGCTATGGCGCGACCGAAGACGATCCCGATGGGCCTTTGGCTGGGGATGCTACTGTACGGGGCATTCTGTCTGGCTTGAGCAATTTGTTGAGTGGTAACGTCGCCGAGTCCGAACTGGGTGGATTGTTTTCTCTTGGGGTTGAATTAACTATTGACGGTCGCCTAGAGATTGGTTCGACAGATTTTGGTCTAGGTACCGGCACCGAGCGTCTAGAGAATGCGCTGCAAGACAATTTTGACGACATTGCCGTTCTGTTCAATTCGGATGATGGCATTGCCAATAGACTATTAGCATTTACAGAAGAATTTACGCAGTCGTCGGGGATATTGTCTTCGCGTGAAAACAGTATTAAAACTCAGCAAGATAACGTGGCTGATGATCGCGAGCGCTTTGAAATTAGAATGCAGAGCTTCGAGCAAACTTTACGTGCGCGCTACTTAAGCTTAGATAGCACCGTTGCACAATTACAAAATACAGGTAATGCACTATTTGCAGCCTTACAAGGACTAAACTAAATGTCATTAAAAGCCATTAACGCCTATCAAAAAGACAGCTTAAAACAACGCATTGCCAGCGCTGATCCGCACCAGTTAACCTTAATGTTGATGCAGGGCGCTTTAGATCGTTTAGCCTACGCAAAAGGCGCGCATGATAGAAATGACATTGCCGCTCGTGCACAATTTGTGTCAAAAGCAACGGCCATTTTTATCAATCTGAGAGATACTTTGGATACGAATACTGGTGGTGAATTCGCAGAAAACCTACATGGTCTTTACGACTACATGATAGATAAGTTGATCACGCTCAACCAAGACAATGCCATTGCAAATATCAATGAGGTGATTCAGTTGTTTTCTCCAATTAAGGAAGCGTGGCAACAAATACCCGAGCAAGACAAACAACTTGCCTATGCCCAGCGACAAGCTTAATCGCATGACTTTCCCCGAACTAGCACATGAATATTCACCTGAAGCATTGACTCAGGTGAATGAGTCATTGATTGCACTTGCACACGCCGACCCCCTCGATATTGATAAACTATCGGATTTTGCCCGTGAGCGTGCTGTATTGGTCGAAAACTTGCTAACCACATTGACAAAAGACGAACAGCAAAGGTTTGTGCCTGCAGAAATGTCAATTAACCGTCAATTAGAAGCTTATTTTTCCGCTTTGCGACAAGACGTAAAAAAAGAAATTTTGGGTGTGGCGAAAGGCAAGAATGCAGTAAACCAATACACGGGACAGCATGCTAAATTACATAAGGTATCACCTTCACGATGATGAACAGTTACAACAAGCGATAGAAGCTGAGCACGGCGCACAGCTTCAGCAAAATCTGAACAGAAGTATTGATGCTTTTGAACGGCATTTGCCAAACTTAGGGCAATTTTTACGCCGATTTTCCCCACAGACCACCAGTGTCTTTTTAAATAAACATGCACAACAAAATATCGTGAATTTTAGTACCGGCAAGGTGCTATACCCACTCGATGTTGACCAACAAATCCAACGGCAAATAGAGCATTGGCAATTAAATGCCGCCTATGTGCATATCGATGAATCGATTGACTACTTACAAGTTGACTCAGCCGCAGATTTTGACAAGGTGTTAGCCTACAAAGATGCGATTACCGCATCTGCAAAACACGTCGATACTTTGGCGATTTTGGGCTTAGGCAAAGGAACGCATCTGCTTGAACTTTATGAAACGTTTTTACCCAAACAAATTATTGTTTATGAAGCCGATTTACACCAATTGTACTGCTCTGCTATTGGTTTTGACTGGGCGGCGTTTTTAACACGATTGCATGAAGATGGCGTGATGATTTTTATGCAGCTACCTAATGACGGCAGTTCGTTGCCCAATGATTTAATGGAGTTAAAACAAAACTTAGCGGCACAATCGCAGCGCGTTGAGCATGTGCTCGTTTTTCAACATACACGTGTTGAGTCTTTCAATAAACTGATGCAAAACATGCGAAATCCCGCGCAAGTTGACAACAGTAGCGATCAATATCTGTCAGCCGTGCCGTATTGGGTCGAGAGCGTGAATATTGACGATTGGCAGCCATTGACTGGCGCTACCCCTATCTTCAAACAAAATATGCTCGCCTTAGAAAAATATTATCCAGATTTGTATGCGGCCTACAAAGATTTTACTCCTAAGGTGTGGCAACCGCTAATACATAAACACACTGGTGAAATTAGCTTGTTTAACCGCATTCACCTTTGCTTGTACTCACCTAACCCCCAAACAGCGGCACAATCACAGGTAGCCGAGTTTTCAAAATACCCAAACCGTGAATCCTTGGTGATGGGGTACGCAGGAAACAAACTCAATCATTTTTTCTTCAACCAGTTTTACAATGAGTGCGGGGCAGTATTGGCTTCGCAAGCGGAGGAAAAATCTCAATTGCCGGAAGAAGTGCCAGTGTTAATGCTATTTGGGATAGGTAATGCATACTTACCCGATGAGATATTTAAGACGCATCGTGTACAAAATGTACTGCTGAACGAACCCAACCCTGAGTATTTCTATTGGTCTTTATTGGTGTCGGATTGGGCGCGTATTTTTAAACATATAGACGAAAATGCGCACCATATTTATCTAAACATTGGTCAGCTTGATGCCAACTTAATTTCTCAATACACCTATCAGTTTGCACTTATTGGCAATCACCTGATCACACATTCGTATTTGCTGCAAGGCTATGAAAGTAAACAAATACAAGAAAAGTTAGCAGAATTGAGGAACACTCTGAGTACCTTATTTGCCATTTCTGACAATTTTGATCATTCGTTTTATGGCCTGTCGCATTTTATGTATTCGATTGACACGCAGATACCATATTTAAATAAAACAGTGGAAACGCAAAACAAGGCCTTTGCTCAGCACCCAGTTTTTATTGTTGGTAACGGGCCTTCACTGGATCAATGCATAGCACAAATTAAAGCGAGCAGTGACGAAGCCATTATCGTCAGTTGTGGTACGGCACTGAAAACTTTGCACGCACATGGAATACGGCCTGATTTTCATGCAGAAATTGAGTTATACCGTGCTAACTACGATTGGATATCTAGAGTCGATGACGAAGAATACCTAAAACAAATTACCCTGATTAGTGTAGATGGTGTTCACCCTGATAACACTGCATTGTTTAAAGACACGCTATTGGCGTTTAAAAATGGCGAAGCCTCGACTTCAATCACTAAGTATTTACTTAAAGATTTTCCCTATCTTTCTTTACAAGCCGCATACCCCACTGTATCCAACTTTGCATTGAGCTTATTTGCGCACGCAGGTTTCAAAGAAGTGTATTTGTTTGGTGTGGATTTAGGCTTTAAAGATCCCGAGATCCATCACAGCCAAGCTTCGGGGTATTACAACAAAGGGCGGGCATTGTTTAAAACGGCGAGCAATGGGGAAGGGCCGCAACACTTGTTGGTACCCGGTAATTTTTGTGATCAGGTGTTGACGAAGTTTGAGTTTCGCTTATCAAAAACAATGTTAGAGCAATTGACAGGGCAGTTTTCTATTGATTGTTACAATTGCTCCGACGGTGCCAAAATCGAAAACACAACACCGCTACCAGTAGACGACGTCTTTGTGGTTAAAAATGCCGAACAAAAACGCCTTGCTTTGCAAGCGTTTAAACAAAGTTTCAGCCCCATCCCCTTGTCTTTTATAGACTTATACAATGAACATTTTGAGCCTGCGCATTTTTCAAGCGTTTTGGATGCACTCCTACAAGCACTACCCACCAAATTTGCCAAGACTGAAGACGTGTTTGCGTTAAGCACGCACTACACATCAGGCAAGCTATTTGACACCCAAGCGGGTGAGATATTTTTTCATGTTTTGTTTTCGTCAACGAAAAGCTGTTTCTTGGCAGCGCTAGGCAAGGTCACGGCCCAGCAAGATGATGCCAATATTTTACGCTCTGCTAACTATATTTTGAATGCTTGGCGTGATTTACTCAAACATACCAAATCACTGTTTGAATTACCGGCACCTGTTTTTGATAGAAGTGTCGCCTTTCCAGAACTGCGAGAGGAAATTCAGCTAAATCAGATACAAGCAAAGCAAGCAGAAATACCTATCGTATTTAGCTTTGATCATGCGTTTCGCTCACTCTTGAAAAGGTGTAGCGAAGAAGCGGATGAGATATTCAATTTTGTTGATGAAATAGATACCCCTGATTTAGATAACGCGATTATTGTAGTTCAATCAGAGCAGGAAATGAGCCAGTTGTTTGACGCATTGCCAGCGATTGTCGCGAGTAAGGCCTTAATTTTGACATCAGACAGACAGGTTTTCGAAAGCTTGTTAACCGTTTGTCGGGCATCGTATAGCTTGTCTTGCCTGTACTACGATTATTTAGCTCTGCTGCGGTTAAACGACACCTTAAGCTATTTTTTGCAAGGCAAGTTGGCCATCCCTGATCCACAGTATCTTTGTCATGACATTATTGCACGATTCAAGCAAAGAGAAGCATACAGCGCGATGCTGATGAAGCCTCGCTTTAATATGGCGCCTTATATCCGAACACGGACGAGTGACGATGTTCACCCCAATCAGTTTTCTGATTTTACTGAGCTGAAACAGATATTAAATAACCAAGGTAACATTCTGTTATTTAAACACTTTGTCGCGATAAGCAGAGTTAAAATAGAAACTGGCACGGTTCTTGATTGCTATAAGAACAGGGGTGTTTTGATTAATCGGCCACTATATTCTGGCGAACTGTCCGATTACGGCTATTATTCAGTGAACATCAGTCAAATCACCGAACGCTTAGAGGAGCTACAAAAGCGTGTTTGATAATAAGAGTATTTTGTTAACGGGCGGCACTGGATCTTTTGGCAAGCGATTTATTTCGCACATACTGGCTCGTTACAAACCCTCTCGTTTAATCGTTTTTTCGCGAGATGAGTTAAAGCAGTTTGAAATGCAGCAACAGTTTAACGATCCAGCCTTGCGTTATTTTTTGGGTGATGTCAGAGACAAAGAGCGTTTGTTAACGGCGACCAAAAATGTCGATTTCGTTGTGCATGCCGCGGCTTTGAAGCAAGTCCCTGCGGCTGAATACAATCCGAATGAATGTATAAAAACGAATATTAACGGCGCACAAAACGTAATAGATGCGTGCATTGCTAACAATGTCTCTAAGGTAATTGCGTTGTCGACGGACAAGGCGGCAAATCCAGTCAATTTATACGGGGCAACTAAGCTCGCGTCTGACAAACTGTTTGTCGCCGCGAACAACATTGCAGGTGCGAATGGACCGCGCTTTGCGGTTGTGCGCTATGGTAATGTAGTTGGCTCACGTGGCTCGGTTGTACCTTTCTTTCGTAAGTTGTTAGCTGATGGCGTGAGCGTTTTACCCGTTACCCACAAAGAAATGACCCGCTTTTGGATTACCCTTGACGACGGCGTATCTTTTGTGGTGAAAAATTTTGCAAGAATGCAAGGCGGAGAAATTTTTGTTCCCAAGATCCCCTCCATTCGCATTTTAGATCTCGTTGAAGCCATGAGTGGGAGCCGTGACTATGAGTGTGTGGGGATCCGCCCAGGGGAAAAGCTACACGAGATTATGGTACCCGAAGAAATGGCACATCACTCCGTCGAATTTGACGATCATTTTGTCATTACCCCCGCGATTACTTTTTTTGATACCAATGTTAACTATCATCAAAACAAGCTGTTGGAAGAGGGAAGGCCTGTTGCCGATAAATTTGAGTATCACTCCGGCACAAACCCACATTTTTTAACGGTTGATGAGCTAAAAGAGTTGGACAGTGCAACCGTATGATCCCCTATGGTAAACACAATATAAATGCCCAAGACATCGCAAGTGTTGTCGATGTGCTTGAAAACAAGTTTCTCACACAGGGGGAACTTGTGCCGCAATTTGAAGAGGCGCTTTGCGAATACACCGGCGCTAGGTATTGTGTAGCGGTAAACTCCGGCACCTCTGGTTTACATGTGGCCTGTTTAGCCTTGGGCGTGGGTGAAGGCGATACAGTGTGGACTTCACCTAACTCTTTTGCAGCTTCGGCTAACTGTGCAAGATATTGCGGCGCTGACGTAGACTTTGTTGATATTGACCCAAGTACACGAAATTTATGTCCTCAACGACTCGCCGCTAAATTACAATACGCTGCCACAAAAAAACGCCTGCCAAAAGCAATTGTGGTGGTGCATTTTGCCGGCTTGAGTTGTGATATGAAAAAAATTCATGACTTGTGCCAAGCTTATGGTATTGCCATCATTGAGGACGCGGCTCATGGTTTGGGCGGTCGATACCAAAATAAAGCAATAGGTAGCTGCGAATATGCAGATATAGCAGTATTGAGTTTTCATCCGGTGAAATCCATTACTACGGCTGAAGGCGGTGCGGTCTTAACAAACAGCCAAGCATTGGCAAAACAAGCCGAGCTTTATGCCAAACACGGTATTACTCGCCGTCCTGAGTGGTTGCAGCCTCACGAGCAAGGAGCTTGGTATTATCAACAATTGTGCTTAGGCTATAACTATCGTTTAAGCGATCTGCAGGCGGCCTTGGGCTTGAGTCAATTGACAAGAATTGACAGTTTTATACAGGAACGCCGCCGTTTGGCTGCGCGTTACACCGATAGCTTTACTCGTTCCTCTGCTACCCAAAATTTTAATCAATATCTTAAGTTACCGACGCAATCACAGGCTCAAGATTCGGCGTGGCATTTGTACATGGTCGAAGTGCCAATCAATATGCGAGCGCTTGTTTTTGAACAAATGAAATCACAAGGTATCGGCGTAAACGTGCACTATATTCCCATTCATTGGCATCCATATTATCAAGCGCTTGGCTTTACCAAAGGAGCGTTTGCGCATGCGGAGCATTTTTATCAAGGTGCGATCACACTCCCTTTGTATGTGGGTTTAAGTGATAAAGAGCAGGACGAGGTCATATCGGCTTTGGAAACCGCATTGCTTGTGGCTATACAGGAAACTGGGGATGAGGAGTCATAGTTTGCGACATCGGCTAGATCACAATTCGCTATACTCTTTTACTTACCTACTATTTAGCGATTGGTATAGTTAATGGGGATTGCCATTATTCCCGCAAGAGGGGGCAGTAAACGCATTCCTCGCAAAAATATCAAAGCTTTTAATGGTAAACCCCTCATTGCCTATTCGATAGATACAGCAAAACAGTCCGGCGCGTTCAGTCATTTATTGGTATCCACTGATGACGAGGCGATTGCAAAAACGGCATTGCAATACGGTGCAGACGGTATTTTATCGCGTCCTGCCGCTTTGGCTGATGACTTTGCGACCACTGGCGATGTGATGCAACAGGCACTGCAAACAATAATAGCAGGCGGGTATGAATCTATAGGGATGCAAGAAAACATCGATTTAGTGTGTTGTTTGTATGCTACCGCTCCGCTATTGCAGTCTGCCTATTTGCGCAGAGCGGTAGACATGTTTCACGCAGAAATACGTGCAGATAAATCAACAGAGTACGTATTTAGTGCGACAAGTTTTGCTTTTCCCGTTCAACGCGGCTTCAGTCTACAGGCGGGTAAACTAAAGATGCTATATCCCGAACTAATGCAAACTCGCTCTCAGGATTTACCCGATGTTTATCACGATGCAGGGCAATTTTATATTGCCAATAGTGAGGTTTGGTTAGCAAAAAAGCCTGTATTTACCGAACACTCAAAACCGATAATGCTGCCGCGGTACTTGGTTCAAGATATTGATACTTTGGAAGATTGGACACAGGCAGAACTCTTACATGATGCGATCGCTAGGAAAACACCTTATGCCTGATAATAACGACTTACAGACAACCGATGATGTGATTTTACTTGGTGGACGAAAAGTCGGAAGAGGGCATGCGCCTTTTATGATTGCCGAGCTAAGCGGCAATCACAACCAAAGCTTAGACACTGCTTTGGCACTTGTTGACCAGGCTGCCAAAGCGGGCGCACATGCAATAAAATTGCAAACCTATACAGCGGATACTATGACATTGGACACGCAGGCCAAAGGTTTTGTGATCGAAGATAAAAACAGTTTATGGTATGGCGAAAACCTTTATACCTTGTACCAAAAAGCCAGTACACCTTATGAATGGCACCCCATTATATTTGAACACGCAAAAGCACAGGGAATGCTTGCTTTTAGCTCTCCCTTTGATGCCAGTGCTGTAGACTTTTTAGAAAGTTTAGACGTCCCGTGTTATAAGGTGGCCTCATTTGAGCTAACGGACGTGCCGCTCATACGCAAAGTCGCGAGTACCGGTAAACCAATGATTATGTCGACCGGCATGGCAAGTCTGAGTGAGATTGAATTGGCGGTGAGGACGGCAAAAAGCGCTGGCTGCAACGACATTATTTTACTTAAGTGCACTAGCACTTATCCTGCTGCCGCAACCGATACCAATTTGTTAACGATACCTGCATTACGCACTAATTTTGCCTGCACAGTGGGTTTGTCGGATCATACTAAGGGTATTGGGGTATCGGTAGCGAGTATTGCTTTGGGGGCAAGCGTGATTGAAAAGCATTTTGTGCTTGATCGCAGTGCCGGCGGGGTAGATGCTGACTTTTCGCTTGAGCCAAATGAATTTGCTCTACTCACAGAAGAATGCAAACGCGCATATGAAGCTTTAGGCGAGGTAAAGTTTGGCGGTACGCGCAACGAACAAAAATCTAAACAGTTCAGACGCTCATTATACGTTAGCAAGCCAGTTGTAGCGGGTGAAGTGTTTACCCAAGAAAACCTTCGCGTAATCCGACCCGGATATGGCTTAGCACCCAAGCATTACGAGACCGTGATTGGGCGAAGGGCACGCAAGAACATTGAACCAGCGACGCCTTTGGATTGGTCGATGGTGGATTAACAAAGCTAATTTGTTGACCGAAAAACACCTTTGACCGTCGCTAAATGTGTTAGGTACGTTTCTACCTCAACGCTTCCCATTGTGTTGGGGTGCTTGTAGTTGTGAAAACGAATAAAGCCCTTAATCACAAACAAATAGCTTTCAATCGTGCTTTTAGCATACCGTTTTCGATACATAAAATCAGAGATCTGAGTCAAAAATTTAGAAGACAAAATTAACTACATCCATGAAAAAGTTATCCTTGTCGCATAAGAGCACTTTTGCGACACTAGAAATCAATCACCGTAATGTGAAAAAACGACATTCCACAGAACGCTTGCCATATGTGGTATGAGGAAATATAGTGAAGAAAGAATAAATTTTATACGCGACCTTGGGACAGAAAACTTATCCACAGGTAAGCTTACAATAAATTGTTATAACTACCGAAACATCGCATGAAAAAATTAATAAAATTTGCACTTATCGGCTTTATTGGTTTGGTCCTAATTTTAAAATCTATTAGTACACCCCTTTTATGTGGTGGTACATTTATGCAAAATTGGATGGGACTAGGATCGTGTACAGAATCGCAATCTCAATTTATGGGGCTCGGTTACACATATTTTGAAGGTACAGAATCAGTAGGTGTTGCAGTTTTAGTGATTTTCTTACTAGTTCTAATTATTGTTGGGCAAAAATGGCTAAGAAAACGTGCAGGGTAGTTATAACAAAGCCATTAAGCCAGTCACTATCGTTCCTTCGGACGCGCAATTATTCCTGCAATTTGTATTTAACTGCGTTAAATTATCACAAATTCCAAAAATAATTACGCGCCGCTTATGGCGGTGTTAAACCCTTATTCAGCATCAAGTCTCTTTAATGCTTTTTTGTAAGCCTCATTTCTCTCGCGTTTTCCCACTGCAAGCACTGTAACTACAACTACGT